>NZ_MOWQ01000026.1:0-26652 GCF_002095565.1 Leuconostoc sp. BM2
CCATTTTGACCAACCAGCCATTCGTTGACGATTATTAATTTAAATTCATTTGAATATTTAGACATAGAAAAACCCAATAACTTTCTGGACATTTTTTTATTTTGTCCAAGTTATTGGGTTCACTTCAAATGCGTTGCCTTTTTTGTATACAATCATGTTTGAAACCGATATATGTTATAATATGATGTAATATTGAAGAGGTAGAGTAAGTGAAAAATTTTATCAAAAATTGGGTTGTGCCAATTGTCATTGGATTAGCCATTGCGATGTTAATTCGGACTTTTTGGTTCACTTTGGTTAAAGTTGATGGGCCTTCAATGTGGCCTAGTTTAGAAAATAGTGAGCTTGTTATCGAAAATAAATTGGCGACGATTAAACGTGGTGATGTGATTGTATTTGATGCAACGCATGAAGATCCACAAATCAAGTCAGGGCATAAGGACTATGTGAAACGCGCTATTGCGGTGGCTGGTGATACAGTGGAACATCGCGGCGCTAACTTATATGTTAACGGCAAAAAGGTCAATCAAGACTATATTGATAACGATCAGCGCACCAGTGGCACGTGGGGAAATTGGACGCTGAAGACATTGTCAGCTCGCGAGGATTTGTGGCAAAAGAAAGATCAGAACAAAAGTGTGGTGCCTAAAAATATGTATTTTGTCCTAGGAGATCATCGTTCCGTATCAAATGATAGCCGCATGTTTGGCTTTATTGAAAAGAAACATATATTAGGTAAGGTTTACGTACCATTTTGGAATTCAGATACCAAAGCAAAAGAGAACATCAATGACCAATCAAAAGAGTTTTTTGCCAAATAAAGTAGCGACCGAACTTGTACTACGCGCAATGCGACCTGAAGATTCAGACGCAGTTGCGCGTATTTATTTGGAGAGCCGACAACATCATTTTCCATGGGTGAAACACCCTAGGTCAGCTGATTTTTTGGCAGATTCTCGTGGTGAGCGAGTGATGGTAGCTGTTTTTGGAAATGAGATTGTCGGCTTTGCGTCGCTGTCTGAATGGGATCATTTTTTGCATTTGTTATTTGTTAAAGAGGGCTGGCAAGGTTATGGTATTGGGGCACGTTTGTTAGAGTGGGCGCGTCAGGCTGTGACTGAACCGCTAGAATTGAAAGTAGTTTTAGCTAATGTTGGCGCACAACGATTCTATGATCGTGAGGGCTTTGTCCGGATTAGAAAATCTCAGCTTGCTAGACCACAGAATGTGACGTACAGGGATGGTAGAAAATGATTGACACAGTTAAAGCAGTTAAAAATTTTAAATGGTATCACGTGTCAAATTTGACGCCGGAAGAGCATCAACGGTTGATATCAGAGCATCATTTGACCAATGAAATGATTAATTATGCGGTCGACCACAATGAAAGTGTCCGTATGGAATACGATCATGCTGCTGATGAAGCATTAATGGTAATCGACGTGATTTCTTATCACCCTAAAAATGTGGAAACGCGACCAATCGGCATTTTGTTTGCACATGGGGATGTTTATACTTTCACGCACGAGCCAACTGATTACATTAAAACGGTGTTGTTAGAGCCACAAAATCAGCAAGTTCGTGCTGCTGATGACGATATTAGTGCCTTTGATTTCATTATGACAGGGCTTTATTCATTAATGACGCGCTATGTTGATGAAATCACGTCTATTAATCGCAAAAGACGTGTCATTCAAGCACAATTTGCCGAGAAAAAACGTACAACACAGCAAATGAATGATTTGTTACATTTGCAAACGCAAATGATTTATATTCAAAATTCATTAGCCAATAATCATGCAATGCTGGATAATTATCGGACGGACTTCAAAAAAACGTTGCAAGATTTCGAGCTAGAACATATTGATGATGTTCGTGTCGAAGTTGGGCAAGCTGAGCACATGGCTAATTTGGCTATGGAAGTGATTAATTCGGTGAGTGATGCGCTGGGAAATTTGAGTAATCGTGACCTGAACTGGACGATGAAAGTCTTGACGGTCTATTCCATTGTTTTGACTGTACCGACAATTGTTAGTGGCTTTTATGGGGAAAACGTCAAGTGGCTACCATTTGCTGCAGCGCAAAGTGGCTGGTGGGTGACACTCGTCATTACTGCAGTATTGATGGCTGTTGTCAGTTTGTTACTGTTGTTGAGTGGGTTCTTTAGGAAATAAAAAACGAATGGGCAACTTATTGTTGTCCATTCGTTTTATTATGGCGTCTCACTCAACGTCCATGTTAATTCTGATTCTAGTTGCTTACCAAGCAATGCTGTATCAAGCACAGTGCTTGGGTTCAACCAAATGCTGAAGTTTTTGGTATCATCATGATTAAAAGCAATACTCTTGGTCGCAGTCGCTGATGTGCCCGACCAGAAACTGCAAGCTCCCGTGGACAAATCATTAGCGCCATATTTAATCTTCAAATTTGACTTAGCAATCGTAGCTGATTCACCATCAGTTGTCCAGTCGCTTGTTTGTGCCACGGTAACATTATACGTTGTACTGTTATCTAAATGTTTTAAGCTCACTAAGCCGGTTGCCATGTTGGTTGCCAGAGGGCTATTGCCATTAAAGAAGTCACTAGCCCCTAACGTGCCAAAGGTAAGGGATGAAATTGTGTTGATAGCAGGTGTTGGCTGAACTGACTGATTAGCCCAGACATAAGTCGTTGGTTCCGTTCGATTAGCGTACATTTCTGTCGTTGTGACCATTGCCCCTTGAGGATAATAATCTGTACCACTACCAACGATTTGCCAACTGGCAGCAGTCGTCTTGTAACTTGTACCCGGAATCGTTGTGCCAATGGCAGGAGCCGCTGTGAATTTAGGATTTTCTGCGAATTTAATATCTTCTCCTAGGGTGATTTTCCAGAGCTTGGTAGTATTGTAGAACATAAGGAAGACAGAAGAACCAGTAGTATGCCATCCTGATAAGTTCAATATTCTCAGGCTAGATTCATCAAACATGTTATCAAAATCTGTCACTTTAGTGACATCCCAGCCACTCAAATCTAGACTAGTTAACCCAGTTTTGTAAAACATATGGCGCATGTCAGTAACATTGGTCGTCTTAAAATTAGTCAGGTTTAAATTAGTTAAGGAACTTGTTCCCGAAAACATTTGATACATGTAAACATCAGTCGCTGTCCGTACAACACCCCAAGTTGATAAATTCAAACTTGTTAAGTTAGTTGCATTATAAAACATTCTGCCAAAATATTGCACTTTAGTGACGTCCCAGTCGCTAAGATCAAGACTGGTCAGTCTGCTCTCGCCAAACATACACTCCATAGCTATTACATTTGAGGTTTTGAAGTTTGTCAAATTTAAATTGATGTCGCCACATGCAGCAAACATATAACCCATTGAAACAGAATACGCAGTTCGACCAACGCCCCAATTTGCTAAATTCAATGTCATTAAACGTGAACCATAAAACATAAACTCAAAAAGGCTCACTTTGGTAACATCCCAGGAACTAAGATCAAGACTGGTCAATCTGCTACTTCTAAACATTTGCGCCATATTTGTGACGTTAGTTGTTTTAAAATCAGTTAAGTCTAAGTCTATGTCTATGTTGGTTGTGCCACAGAAATGAAACATACCAAGCATGGTAACATCAGTCGCTGTCCGTCCAACACCCCAAGTCGATAGATTTAGGGTGGCTAGATTACTTGTATCCCGAAACATTTCGGAGAATCTGGTCACTTTAGTGACGTCCCAGTCGCTGAGATCAAGACTGACTAGCTTGTTGCCTATACCGACATCAGTACCGCGAAACATAGAATCCATATTCGTGACATTAGTCGTCTTAAAATCGGTCAGATTTAAATTGGTTAAGTTCACAGTGTCTTTAAACATATAACTCATGTCAACCATCGTCGCTGTCCGTTCAACGCCCCAAGTCGATAGATTTAAGGTAGTTAGTTTAGTTGCATTCAAAAACATGTTGGAAAAGCTTGTTACTTTGGTAACATCCCAGCTACTCAAATCTAAACTGGTCACACCACTTCCAGAAAACATATAAGTCAAATTAGTCACGTTACTCGTATTGAACGCACTCAAATCTGGTGTTGCTAAGGCACTGTCCTGTTGGAACCAATATGCCATGCTCTTTACTGATGATGTATCAAAATGGCTCAAATCAATTAATTGAGATAATCTTGTTAAATTAGCGAACAAATAAGTCACAGCAGTTGGTGCGACAACGCCACTTTTAAATTGAATATTGATGACTGTTGTTGGGTCAATACCAGCATTCGTTAAATTATTGTCAATGCGTTCTGCTAGCGTACCCGCACCAAAGACCAACAAGCTATTAGCAGAATCAAACGTCCAAGTGGAAGTGCCGTTGGTATTAGTTGTGATGGCTCTTGGTGCTTTAGCTTTTACAACTGATTTTTGATTACCTTGTTCCTCTGATTCTGGCAGATTACTATCTTCAATCGGTGGCTCGACTTCCTCATGCTCATCTACTTCTGACTCTGATGATTTTCCCTCAGCAGAATCATCACCAACATTAGCATCCACCCGTTGAATCAATTCCTGCAAATCAGAACGCCCCTCATTAGGTAACCGCATTGTCGTTGCTGGTTGGTTATTATTTTTTTCTGATAGTTGAGACGCTGTCACAGCTTGCAGAGGGCCTGATAAAGTCATTAATAAGGTGATGATGATAATATATAATGATTTTCTAACACGCATATTTCCACTCCATAGTAGTCTAGACCCTCATTCTACTAGGGGGGGTGGAAGATAAGACGACTTTTAAGTGAACAAATTGTGAATTTTGATGTTTAATTGCAGTCGTTCACGATTTCAGTGCTGTAAACGTAATGACAATACTGCTCTGCAAAAAGAATACCGTGAAAAACTTGCATTCTTAACATGTAATTTGATAAGCTATAAGCATAAATTAATTGCAGATATAATTGGTTAAAAATGGTGACCTAGTTTCTACCGCACGCCAAAAAGTGCGACTATCGCAAGTTAGTATTCGATTACAAGACAATGCTGGCCTTTTCTGATAGGGAAATGGTCAGTTTTTTTAATTGCAGCGAGAAATCGAGGGAAAAATGGATAACGCGGTGAAACAAAACAAAGTACAATCTTTGTTCTTAGGATTACAACATGTGCTAGCGATGTATTCGGGCGGTGTGTTGGTGCCTTTGCTGATTGGAACAGCCTTGAAATTTTCGGCGGCACAGATGGCTTATTTGATTTCAGTGGATATTTTGATGACTGGTGTGGCAACATTGCTACAACTGAAGCGAACACCATTAACTGGTATTGCCATGCCCGTCGTGCTTGGTTCAGCCATTCAATCCGTATCACCCTTGATTAACATAGGTAGTACGTTGGGCATTGGTGCGATGTATGGTGCAACCATTTCTGCCGGAATTTTTGTTTTCCTAATTGGTGGGCTATTTGCCAAATTGCGTGCCTATTTTCCGCCAGTTGTCACTGGTTCTCTGATTACAGTGATTGGCTTTACTTTGATACCGGTTGCCTTACTGAATTGGGGTGGCGGTGATGTGAGTGCCAAGAGTTATGGTGATTTAAGCAATCTATTGGTCGGGTTAGTCACGATTATTATTATTTTAGGTTTTATGTTGTTTGCTAAGGGCTTCGTTAAAGCAATCGCAATTCTATTAGGTATTATCTTAGGCACTGTGTTTGCAGCCTTTTTAGGTAAAGTGTCGCTTGAACCTGTTGCTTCCGCTGCTTGGGTGCACGTGCCAACGCCATTTTTCTTGGGTGTTCCGACATTTCATACCTCAGCCATTATCACAATGATCGTGATTGTATTAACGAGTATGATTGAATCAACGGGTGTTTACTTTGCGTTAGCTGATTTGACTGGCCGTAAGCTAAGTGCACACGACATGGCTAATGGTTATCGAGCCGAAGGTTTAGGGGTCATTTTGTCTGGTATTTTTAACACATTTCCTTATTCAACCTTCAGTCAAAACGTTGGTGTGGTTAGACTTTCAGGCGTGAAAACGAAACAACCGATTTATTTTGCAGCAATTATTTTAATTATTATTGGTTTGCTACCAAAGTTTGGCGCATTAGCAACGATAATCCCAAGTGCTGTATTGGGTGGTGCAATGTTTGTTATGTTTGGGACGATTGGTGTGCAAGGTGTCAATATTTTACGCCATGTCAACTTTGATTCTGAGAAAAACTTAGTGATTGCAGCGTTATCAATTGGTGGTGGCATTGGCGTGACGGTCTACCCACAATTTTTCCAGCATTTGCCACAAACCATTCAACTGATTGTGACCAACAGTGTGGTCGTGACATCAATTTTAGCAGTTGTGTTGAACATGATTCTTAATGGTAAAATTAATGACGACGGCGAACAAGTAATGGATGGTAAAATAGTTGAAAAGGGGTTAGCACAATGAAATTGTTAGAAGAGCGCATTCAAAAAGATGGTCGGGTATTAAATGAAGACGTTTTAAAAGTCGATTCATTTTTGAACCATCAAATTGATCCAGAACTGATGCAAGCAATGGGACAAGAGTTTGCGCGTTTATTTGCTAATGAGAAGATTGATAAGGTCCTAACGGTTGAAACTTCTGGTATTGCACCAGCCGTTTTTGCTGGATTGGCGCTACACGTGCCGGTTGTTTTTGCGCGTAAAAACAAGTCATTAACGTTGCCAGATAATGTGTGGACTGCTGACGTCTATTCATTTACTAAGCAAACAACCAATCATATCATGATTGACAAGCGCTTTTTGACAGCAGGCGAGAATGTGCTCATTATTGATGACTTCTTAGCTAACGGTCAGGCGGTTGATGGTTTACTAACAATTGCCCAAGATGCTGATTTAAACGTTGTTGGGGCCGGTATTGTCATTGAAAAAACTTTCCAAAAAGGACGCCAGCTACTAGATGAGCGTGGTATTCATGTGGAAAGTTTGGCAAGAATTAAGGCTTTTGTCAACGGTCAAGTTGAATTTCTATAATTGGGTGGCAATTTTTGCGAAATGTTTATGCCATTTCAAGACATCAGCACGATTTTCATGCGCTGAGCGAATTAAATAAAATGAACGATTAAAATTACTATTTAAAGATTGATAAGGGACGCCATTGGGCAGTGTTTGAATACTGACAATCGACTTACCAAAGTTTTCTGCCAGCATTTTGACAATCACGTCGTTGTTGGCAATGGTTAGAAAATGGTCTGGGACAATGTTTTCTTGCTTGAAATATTGTTGCGTGTAATGATATACACCAGAACCTTTTTCACGCACCAGCCATAGGTCGCTACTAAGATTACCGGCTAGCACTAACTGGTCGGCAGCAATGGCTTCACGCACAATAAAATCATGTGTAATCGGCTTTTCAATTAAGCCAATATCAAACTGATGATTCAATACACCAGCTAGAATTTCCTCGGAATTATGCATTTCGATTTGGAAATCAGTGGTATTGAAATCATCTTTTTTAATATGAGCTACCATTTTAGGCAATAAGACGGTTGCTGACGTTTGCGAGGCACCAATCTTGATAGTGATCCGTTGATTTTGAACAAGACTGTCGGTGGTCTTTTGCCAATCATCTAAAAGCGCTAGCGCCCGCTGATACAACATACGGGCATTAGTTGTCGGTGCTAATTCGGTACGGCCATTTCGGTCAAATAGGGTTGTTTTTAATTCAGTTTCCAGTTGCTTAATATGTACACTGACGCTGGGTTGCGAGATAAATAATTGGTCTGCTGCCTTTGAAAAAGACCGCGTTTCATAGACTGCAATGAATGTTTGTAATAATTTGAACATAGCCCATTCCTATTAATCTTTTTAATTGAATACATTATAAATATTTATTTTACAAATAGCAAATGCAGGGGTAATATTATCTGTATTATAACTTTAAGGATTGACGGGAGAGAACATGAAAATAAAAGCAAATATGGTATCGGGTATTATCATTACCTTAATTTTGTCTTTTGTCGCTAAAATTTTGGCGAACTGGTTACCTTTTTTGGGCGCAGAAGCGATTGCGATGTTGTTAGGTATTTTATTAGGCAACACTGTGTTAAATCGCGGTTCATTTGCACCGGGGATGAAATGGGCGGAAAAATATCCGATCGAAATTGGTATTGCTTTGATGGGACTGACCGTAACATTGCGAACCATCGAGAATTTGGGCATCAACGGGTTGGCCTTTATTCTAATTCAAATGACATTAACAATTATTATTGTGCTGTGGATGGGTGGCCGACTATTTAAGGTCAGTGATAAGTCAGCCATGTTAATGGGAGCTGGCAATGCGGTTTGTGGTTCAAGTGCCATTGCCTCGGTGGCGCCGGCCATTGGTGCCAATGATGATCAACGGCGTACAGCAGTTGCGACTGTTAGTTTAACTGGTGTGGTGTTATTGCTATTGCTGCCAGTTGTGGGTCCACACTTAGTTGGCAATCATAATTTATTATTAGGTGCATTAGTTGGTGGTGTTGTTCAGTCAGTTGGTCAAGTTGTTGGAACGGCGGCCTTAATTAACCCAACAGTTGTGACCTATGCGACTTTGTTTAAAATGTTGCGGGTTATCATGTTAACGGTCGTTGTCTTGGTATTTGCTAAGATGGCACAAAAGCGTGACCAGGGAAACGGTGAGACAAAAGTTGCTTCAAAAGGGCTTAAAATTCCATGGTTCATCATTGCTTTCGTTATTTTGCTGTTAGTTAATAGTTTTTTGCCAATGCCACATTTGCTGACGTTAGGGGCAAAAGAAGTTTCTGGTTTCTTCGGTGTTGTTAACTTAGCAGGAATTGGACTAAACTTGAAACTGGATATTATTAAGAAATCTGGTAGCAAGTTCCTGAGTTATGGTTTGGTCACAGGTTTCGTACAAGTTGTTTTGGCGGTTATTTTAATTCATGTTTTGTTTTAATCGGCCCGAAAGGGAATGATCCTCTATCTCTGCGTTATCAGCGCAACGCTCTACCATTGAGCTACAAGCCTATGAAGAAGATGTTTCATGTGAAACATCTTTTTTTGTTAATCGACTTCGACAGTGACAGTGCCAAAATCGTCACTAAATTGTGCTGACCAAGTACCCGCCGTCAAAGATGGTGGTAGTAAAAATGTGCCGGTTGAAGCATGTGTTCCCGCAGGGAATTTTTTGCCTTGTGAAAATAATTTGCCTACTAACCACTTCAAAGAGAAAACAGGGTTGCCAAGTACTTCAGATCCTTGACCACTGGCTACTTCTTCACCATTGTGGGTGAGAACAGCTTTTACATCAGCTAGTGTTTTGAGTGTCAAGTCAGCACCGTCACGAGCCGTTCCATAAACAACAGCACCACCGACAGCAGTGTCACTCAAAACTAAATATTTATCTAATTTTGGAAACCAATTGGCAAAGCGTGCGTCGGGCAATTCCAGTGCTGGTGCGACGGTTGTGTGTTGTAGCAATTCTTCCGGTGTCATGTCGGGCGTGAGATCTTCTTTGGCTGTGAAGAGCATTTCAACTTCCACAAGTGGTTCATTATAATCACTCAGGTGAAATTTAGTATTAGAAGGTAAGAATTTGTTGGCCAGTTGACCACCATAAAGTGGGGAATCTGAGTCGAACATCGCTTGTGTTTCAGGTGATGTCAATGACACTTTATAGCCGGCGACTGGTTCACCTTTTTGCTTAAGAACGGCATCTTGTACTTGATACGCCTCTTCAAAACTGTTGACAACGCCAACAAAAGCGTCGCGGTCAAGTGGCGTATTGGTGGCGAAAGCCTGATATAAATGGTTAGCTAATTCTTGTGATGTCGTCATAATTTTCCTCCGAGATATTGTGCTACCAAAGTGGTAGTCACTGTGCTATGGCAAATAAAAAATCTCATTCAATAGCAGCTACGCTATCAAATGAGATTTAAGTCACTTGAAACCGTAACGACAGGCATGCAGCGAGTCGTTACGCAAAATAACAACCCGATTACTAAATAATAATAATCGCGTTGATAATTGTGTTGTTTACTTGTGAAGTCATTTGCTTGTTCATGTGATTAATTATAAAACAATAAAAAAAGAAAAGCAATGTTAATTTTACTTTTCTCATTTTAAAATCATTTTTCGACATGATTTGGCAGATATTTTGTGAGGTCTTCGTCACTCATAAAAGCCCAAACTTTGTCACCATAAGTGACTTGTAAGTGATTATCCTCGCGCATGAGTGTTTTAAAGCCAAGCTTATGCGCTTGAATATAAGTTTTTTGTAGGTTTTTTGGTACAAAAACAAAATTATCTTTGGCTTGTTGACGTGTTTTTAAAATGGCTTGTCCACGTGTTACAGCATAGGTGGTTAGTGAGTCATTTTTAATGAAGCTAGCGAGACGAGCACCAATCGTTTGTCTTGGATTATCTAATGCCGTTTTGGCATAATCTAACGCCTGATTAAAATCGTCACGCAAATCAGCTGGTGATACGGCAACAATTTCTGCTAAGCGTGTCAACAAATTACGAGCGTGTTGGGTAGCTGTGCTGCTGAGTGGTTCATCTGGGTGTGCCAACGCTACAACATGATTAAAGGCGCGTGCACCTTCGGCACTGTGTTTTGGCCAAGGTTGTGGGTTAACAATTGCGTCGATAATCAGCAGATGTAGAAAACTCAAAGCGGTTTGGGAGATACCATCTAATGAAAATGGATCTGTATCAAACATTCTAAATTCCATGTAATTAGCGCCGTTTTGAATCAAATCTTCAATTTCTCCGGGGCCTTTGAGTCGGACTGGACCGTAAAACTCGCTTTTGTCATAGAAATAACCATTGGCAATGTATTGCCTAATTTGGCGAATATGGGTTTCAAAATCTGAATAATCCACTAAAATTTCGGGGCGATTGGCAAAACCAAAATCACTGGCACGCCAAGAACGTACTGGCTGGATATCGAGTCGATTATTGGGTAAGTTGTCAGCACTGTTTTCAGTGACAGGACTTGCGCCAAATAGATAGGTTAGCAGCCAACGATAACCGGTGACTTGTTGCGCTATTTGGAAATATAACCGATTTTTGGCAGCTGGATAGGATTGAATATGATGTTGGGATCCAAACCAATCAATCAAATTATCAGCTGGTGAATAATTGACATGCACGCCGGTCATAATGTGTTGATAATAACCATAGCGAGCGATTAATTCTTCACGATATTCTTGATACCATGGGCGTTCAAAGTGTGTCAATAAGAAGTCAACATCGTCTTCATTGAGATGAGGCGGCATGGAAAGTGGCCAAATGATTTCATCTTCTGCTAGTTCATTGCTCAAGATGGTTTGCAATTCATGTAGATGGGCTAAAGCATCCTTTGAAGCATGTTTTGGCGCAGTCACCAGCTCTTCTTGACTCTCTGAAAAATCAGTTTGGAAGTAAGGATTGGTTTTTCGAGTGCCAAGTTTGCGTGAGTGGGGATGCTGCGATAATCGCGGTTGTCCTAATTGGACGCGGTGTTCTTCGATTTCAATTCCAAAGCGCCCAGCAAATAATAGGTCAAGGAAATGATTGCGTTTTAAGTGGTCAAGATTTTCGGACATATAATGTTACCCCAACAATGATATTTACCTCATTTTACCGCATTTACGTTTTAAAAGGGTGAAATATGTATTTTAGAATAAGCGTTTGATACAACCTTTGTAATCGAAATATTTGTATTAAGATACGCCCCAAACTATAATAAGGGTATGTTATTCAAAGATAAAATTTATCAATACGTTCCGGCTAAAGTGCCGGATAATATAACGGTCTTTCGTGATGTTGATTATGCTAGCGGTACGCGTCATCAGCTTGATATTTACCGACCAAAGACGCAACATACAGTTGGGGTTATTGTAGATATTTATGGTGGGGGCTTATTACGTGGGGAAAAGTCTTCTTACAAATTACAACCAAGTTTGCGATTTTTAGCTGATCATTACGCCGTTGTGAGTCCAAACTATTCACTCAATACCGTTCACACGAATCATTTTCCGAATCAAATTGCTGAAATTCGCGCGGTACTGTCATTTTTAGTTGCTCATGCTGAAACGTATGGGTTAAATATGACTGATGTGGTGTTGATTGGTGAGTCAAGCGGTGCTCAATTGGCCGTTTTGACTGCAGCCAGTATTTCGGGTGGTGCTATGTTAGGTGAAAAACCGGAAGGTGCAACATCTGGTGAGTTACCTCGAATTTCGCATGTAATTGGCTTATACGGGCCTTACCAAGTTGACCAATTTGTGCCACAGTTTGAAAAGTTAGGCATAACACCAAAATTCTCCGAGACTGGTTCAAAGTTGTCATTTGAAGGCATTATGTTAAATAATCAGCGACCGGCTGATGTGCCAGAACTGGTTGCACAAGCTAATCCGGCGACTTATTTTAGTCAAAAAATGCCACCACTGTATTTGTTGGCAGGGACGGCGGATGATGTTGTACCGTATTTACAAAGTGTCAAATTAGCGCAAGAATATGGCGATATCGTTGGTCAATCAGCCAAAACAACTTGGGTGTCTGGTGCTCACCACGGACCCAGTGATTTTGACACTGATAATATTTATCAGCAAAAGTTAGCCTTTATAAGGCAATAAAAAAGATTGATGCGTGAAATCATCAATCTTTTTTATTATGGACGATCAGTATCATCTGGTGTGACGTCTTTTCTCGTCTGATCAGAGTAATAGTGAGACTTTTTTGGTGCATCAGGCATTAAGATCCATGCTAGGATATAAACCAAAATACCCGGGAAAGTAGCTGAAAAGAATGATACAAAAACGAAGATGACACGGACAAGTGTTGCGTCCCAACCAAAATATTCAGCCAATCCACCGAGAACACCGCCAATTAAGCGATTGTTGCGTGAACGTGTTAATTTTTTATTTTTAGCCATGATGATATTTCTCCTTGTTTTTAATGAATAACTTTTTGAACGACTTCGGCAATATAGTAACCAATGTAGCCCCAACTTAAGAACGCGTGCCACAAAGTTGACCACCAATCGTGAGATGTCGCAAATTGAATGCCGCCAGCTAATAGGAAACCAACGCCGTAAGCTTGCAGGCCATGATCGTGGCCTACGTGAATATGATTGTAGTGTTCTTTCATGTGATGATATTGTACGTTTGACCGTACACTCCTTAATAAATTTTAACAGTACCCGAATTAGCTTGTGCTTCTATGGCAAACTCGGGATCTATTCCAACGAATCCGCGTTTGTAGCTGCCAGTATTTTGTTCGAAATGAATATTACTGCGCTCAACAGACACACTGCCAGAATGCGCTGATAATTCAAAATTAAAATCTTGATTGTTTGGTGCGGTAACGCGAATTGAACCAGAATTGGCTTTTAAAATTAAATCACGCGTCAATTTTGAAAGGCGTAACCGGATTGCGCCCGAGTTAGCTTTAAAGTGACCGCCCCCAACAAAATCGTCAATACGAATTGAACCAGAATGTGCCGACACGGTAGCGTCATTGATGACAGTTTTTTCTAATTTGATACTGCCTGATTTATTTTCAATTTCAGCAGTTTCAAACTTAACATCGCTGGCTTTGATCGTCCCAGAAGTGACCCGCCATAGACCACTTTTGGCTGTAATATGTTGTGCCTTGAAACTGCCAGAATACACACTGACGTTGAATTCTTCAAGTGCTATGCTGTTGACATATAGACTTCCTGAATGGTTGATTGTCGTCACTCTTCCGGCGTGGAAGTTTTGTGGTAAGCCAATTTGAATCGCAGTTTTGACATGGAAAAGCATTGGATGATCGCCTTGTGAAATGAGGACATGATCATCTGTTTCTGAGATACGGGCAAAGTAACGGGCATTGTCGCGACTGAAGTATTCATCAACCGTGATTAAATCAGTTTTGTCATTGGTATAAAAACTGACGCTGGCGTCCTTGTAATCAAAAATGAATGGTTTGTCACTTGTTGGAATCGTGATATTGTGATGTGCTTTGGTCCAAAATGGTTCCTTAAGTGTATGTGTCTCAAAATCATAATGACCTTGATCACCTTCAAATTGATAATACTTGTCGTCAACTCGTGCGCCTTCATGATCAACATGTAGCCAGTCGCCAAATTGCACTTTGTCGTGTTCGCCGTCAATGACAATATCGTCACCAAGGCGAACCCCTTTGCTGTTAATGTGAAGATTACCAATGTGTACGCCTTCATCAGAGATATCTACAAATGACCGTTTGCTGTTTTCGGTTGCTTGTTCCTGCTCATCTGATTGTGTATCATCTTTGGTTGCTGATTTTTGTTCGCTTAATTCTTTCAAAACAGTATCAATATCACCGAGCTGATCAAAAGTATCATCCAATGCTTCGTCATGAGAACGGTCAGTTTTGGCAAAGTCTTGATAAGCCTCAATTAAATCAGCGACTAGTTCCTCTTTGAACTCGGTTAGCTGAGCGTTCGGTGTATATTTTGAAAAAATAACATCTAAACGTGTTCTAATTTCCATTTCTATTGATGTCATAATTCGATTCTCCCACTAATCAGATTGCTGATCACTTTTTTAGCAAATCGCCATTCATCTAGCGCCGTGGCTAGATGGTCTTGACCTTGTGAGGTGATACGGTAATACTTTCGACGTGCGCCTTGTGTTTCGTCGCCCCAATAGCTCTCAATATCACCAAGTTTCTCAAGTCGACGAAAAGCAGTGTAAAGGGTTGCTTCGTTGAGTTCATATTGATGGTCTGACAATTGCCGAATAGATTTTGAAACTTGATAACCGTAAGAATCACCTTGATTTAAGATATTCAGAATAATCGTATCAGTGTGACCTCGAATGAGATCTTTTGATATTTCCATAGTAAATTACCTCGTATGCTTATATAATATAATAAACTACTGTGCTTGTCAAAGTAATTTACTTAATTTTACAAAAAAATCATATTTTCTGTGTATAATAATGCTCAAAAGGAGTTAGTCTTATGACGCAACAAACAACACAAAATAATCACCCTCATACGCGGTATCCTGATTTGTCAGGAAAAACCATTGTGGTAACTGGATCCTCTTCTGGTATCGGCGAAGCTATTGCTCGACATGCTGGTGCTGAAGCAATGAACGTTGTCGTTAATTACTTAAACGCCAAACAAAATGTCGTTGACGGATTGTTACAACTAATCGAGTCTGCTGGCGGTCGGGCAGTTGCGGTGCAAGCTGATGTTGGTACTGAGGCGGGCATTCAAGCAATTTATGACACCGCAATCCAACATTTTGGTGAGATTCATGTTTGGGTTAATAATGCGGGGTTTGAAATACAAGAAGCGACGCATTTGGTGAGCTATGATGACTGGCAGCGGGTATTACACGTTGACATGGATGGTGTATTTTTAGGGTCAAAAATTGCAATTAATCACTTTTTGACGCACAAAATTCAAGGTAACATTATTAACATTTCGTCGATACATGACACGATTCCGTGGCCAACATACGCGTCTTATGCCACAGCGAAAGCTGGTGTGTTGATGTTTACCAAGACAACTGCTCTGGAATATGCTGAACGTGGTATCCGTATTAATGCGATTTCGCCGGGTGCACTTGATACGCCAATCAATGCAGAGCGCTTTAAAAATCCTGCTGTCAAGCAAGAAACGACTAATATGATTCCAATGAAAAAAATTGGTGACCCGATTGACGTGGCTAACGCCGCCATGTGGTTAATTTCTAAAGAGGCAAGTTATATTACGGGGACAACACTTTACATTGATGGCGGAATTACCTTATATAATGAATTTCAAGGTGGTAAGGGTTAAAAAAAGCCTTGTGATTGCTCACAAGACTGTACTCTTATCATTAATATGTTGCGCATCTCTTAAACCACGTAGGTTTTGATAGAATGAAGCATTGACTGCTAAGAAATAAGGTGTAGTGAAGATAGCTAAAAATCCACCAGTTAGGGCTGTCAAAATTGACCAACCAATCAAACTTAAACTAAGCAAGAAACGATGCCCCTTATAACCATTCATCATCTCAGCTGATGCTTTCAAATATTGACGTGCTGTACGAATTTCACGGTTGTTTTGAACATCATCACGGTAAATTAAGATTGCCTGTGAATAGCTAAATGACTTGATAATACCCGGGACAATGAATAGCAATGCCCAAAGCATTGAATAGATGGCACGAACATAAGCAATTTTATAAACTGTCCCATTGATTAGTGTTAAGCCAGCAACGAAAGGCTTGGCGGGTTTCTCGTCTTCTTCAGACCAAGTAAGGAAACCAACGGTCGAGCTTTCTGCAAACATTTCAATTAAAGCAATGAATAATGCTAAAATTGCAAAGACAATGATTAGGCTGATTAAAACAGCGACAATAATTGTGATAATAGTGCCAGCATCAACTGCTACACTTTTACCAATACTGCCACCAGTTGATGCGACAGTATCGGTATTGCGCAATTGGTCCCTTGCAGTGGCGGCACTACTGACAAACTCTAAGATAACCGGAATCAGTGCTAGCAAAAACGCCGCGCCAAAACTTTGTGTGACGCGCGACCAAGCTGCGTGTTTAATTTCTCGAATTGAATTCATATCAGTTCTCCCTCTGACGTAATATATTCAATTATAACATAGTCGAAAATGGTCACAAAAATACCACTATCTAATTAAAGATTAAAAATTACTATTTAGAATGAAATTCTGGTATAATAAAAATATTCATTACGTTGATAAAGGCAATATTAGGCGTGTATCAGAAAGTTAGCGGTTGCTGTGAGCTAATCCGAAAATATTGTTGAGTTACACAACGTTTAGACAATGACGTAGGCCGCGATAAGGCAATATTAAGTGGTGAGTCCGATGACTTACAATTTAGGTGGTACCACGGTGAAAATCGTCCTATTCTATTCAGATTAGGGCGATTTTTGCTGTTAAAAATGATTTTAAAACAAGGAGATACTGATGAATTTTATTGAAGACTTGAAATGGCGTGGCGCCCTCAACCAAGTAACGGACGAAGCCGGTTTGTTAGAAGCAATGATCAATGACAAAATTGGCGCTTATGTTGGAACTGACCCGACAGCACCATCATTACACTTGGGACACTTGATTCCATTTATGGTGCTAAAGCGTTTCCAAAATGCTGGTGGTAAAGCAGTTATCATCATCGGTGGTGGGACAGGCGCTATTGGTGATCCACGTCCGACAACTGAACGTAAATTGTTATCACCAGAACAACTCGCTGCTAACGAGCAGGGTATTACAGCGCAAGTGACGAAGTTATTTGGTGCTGGTGACACGCAAATTGTTAATAATAATGACTGGTTGGGTAAGCTGACGCTGACAGACTTTTTGCGTGATTATGGTAAGTTATTCTCAATTAATGTCATGTTGAAAAAAGATGTCGTTGCTTCACGTTTGGAAACGGGTATTTCATTTACTGAATTTACCTACCAAATTCTGCAAGGTATTGATTTTCATGAATTGTGGCGTCGACACAACGTTCAATTGCAAATTGGTGGTTCAGATCAGTGGGGCAATATCACGTCCGGGATTGATTTGATTCATGCAATTGAAGGTAACGAAGCAAAGGCGTTTGGTTTGACAATTCCTTTGATGACAGACGCCACTGGTAAGAAGTTTGGTAAGTCTGAAGGCAATGCCATTTGGTTAGATGCTGAAAAAACGTCACCTTATACGTTCTACCAGTTCTGGTACAACCAAAGTGACGCTGATGTTGTGAAATACCTCAAATACTTTACTTTCTTATCGGTTGATGAGATTAATGAACTTGAAAAAGCGTCACAAGAAAATCCAGGTGCGCGTGAAGCACAACGTCGTTTGGCGCAAGAAGTGACAAAGTTTGTTCATGGACAATCTGCTGTTGAAGAGGCAGAACGTTTGTCAGCAGCTTTGTTTAGTGGTGATGTTGCCGACTTGTCCGCTGATGAAATTGCGGATGCCTTTGGTGGTGTACCAAGCTTTGAGATTGAACAAGCACCTAAAAACATCGTTGATTTTTTGGTTGATGGGCAAATAGAAAACTCTAAACGTCAAGCCCGTGAAGATGTAACCAATGGTGCCATCAGAATTAATGGTGAGCAGATCAAAGACCTTGAGGCAGTGATTGACCCTGCAAGTCACTATGACGGTCAATTTGTGTTAGTGCGTCGTGGTAAGAAAAAGTATTTCTTGGGTAAAGTACAATAACTTTTAGCATGGCCAACTTAACGGTCGTGCTTTTTTGAAAGGATAATATCATGAAAATTTTAATGTATAACGCCGTAGCGGATGAATTGCCATACGTTAAGAAGTGGTCTGAAAAAGCGGGGCACGAAGTGGTCACAATCGACCAACCACTAAACGAAGAGACTGTTGATCGTGCTAGTGGTTTTGATGCAGTTTCAACACAACAAACGACATCAGTTAATCCACCAGTTTATGAGCGATTATCACAACTTAATATTAAACAAATCGCCTTGCGCCAAGTGGGCTATGATGTTTTTGATTTGCCCGCTGCCTTTGCCAATCATGTGCGCTTATCAAATGTTGCGGCCTACTCACCACGCGCCATTGCTGAGTATACGTTAACGCAGTTATTTAATCTGATTCGTCATAATAAAAAATTCGACCGTGCTATGGCACAAGGGGATTACACTTGGGCTGCTGGTGGACAGGCGCGTGAAATTCATGACCTAACAGTGGCAATTATTGGTGTGGGCCGCATTGGTACTGCTTTGGCAGAAATGTTGCACGCGCTTGGCGCACAAGTATTGGGAGTAGATCCCGTTTACCGCGCTCAAAATGAACCATTTGTGACGTATACGACATTAGATGAGGCATTGCGTCGTGCCGATGTGATTAGCTTTCATACGCCATTAAATGATGAGACACGTGGACTGGCAGATCGCGCATTTTTTGAAAAAGTACAACCGGGTACCATCATGTTAAATTTTGCGCGTGGTGAAATTGTTGATATGACAGCTTTGGAATCAGCATTAGCCAGCGGTCAATTAGCGGGTGCTGCTTTTGATGTGGCACCAAATGAAAATGACTTCATGGACCAAAAGCAAACAGTTGATGAATTGCCAGAAAATATCCAACGGTTAGTAGCTTATGATAACTTTTTGTTGTCACCGCATATCGCTTTTTACACGAGTACGGCCATTAAAAATATGGTTGAAATGGCACTAAATGATGCAGTCATCATGGTCAATGGCGGTTTCACCGAAAATGAAATTTTGAGATGAGCTCAGCAAATTAAAAAGTGATGCAACGACTAAAAAAACAGTGATTATTGATAGTCAATAATCACTGTTTTTTTAGTCGTTTAAAGTTTAATGTCGTTTTGTAAAAATGGTAGCTTAGCACGTAGGAATGGGGTTACCCAGCGGTCCAAACCGATTTTGCCTGAATTGTAACCACCAATTAATAGCAAAGCCCCAATGAAAATGAACGTTGGATTCACTGATACAACGCCGGCGCCAAGGTATGAAAAGTTCATAACGAGACCAAAGAAAGCAGCTGCTAAGGTTAACGTACCAAACACCAAACCTAGCCCAACTAGCAATTCACCCCAAGCGACTAAAAATGAAAAGGCAGCCGTTGATTGACCGTGGTTGGTCGTAACATTTAAGAACCAATCATACCAAGGGAAAGCAGCTGTTTTATCTGGTGTTAGTACAGGGTTTTTAATGGCACCCATAATTAAACCAGAGGCATCAAAGCCACCTTTTGCTGTGATTTTTCCCCAGCCATTAAGCGTCCACTGGTAACCTAAGTAAACACGTAAAACAGTCAAAATTCCCATTGCAATTTTGGAATTGCGTAGCCATTGAATCATAATATTCTCTCCTAAATATATTTAATTTCAATTTGTAATATCAATTACAAATAGTAAGTATACAGAGTGTTTTGTGAAATGTCAAACAATTTGTTTAGTCTTAAAATTTCGAAATAAGCCCATGAAAAATAATTGATAAGATTGATGTGAGTGTTTCTGTCAAATATGCTTGAATTATGGTCAGTTTTTTCACAAAGTAGTCACAAAAAGGGTAACTATTTTCGATACACTTGAAGTAATGACCGTGAATGGGGGTAGAATTTATGGTAAAAAATCACGTCATCAATTTAAATGAGGCTTTGATGGATGATCAAGCCCGAGGTAGCGCGGCTGAGGTTTTAGCTGATATGAATGTTACTGGACATAGTTTGACTAAAGCTGCTACTGACGCTAAAAAACAAATTGCGACACGAGAAGGCTGGACTTGCACTGTCTTGCAACCTGCTGAATTGCGACAATTTGCTGGTGGTTTATTGCGTGGTGTTGATGATTTTGCAATGCGACGTCAAGTTGCTGAAAATCCTGAATATTTAACACTTTATCATCAATTAATTACAGAAGTAAGCGCGCTTGGGGATGAAAATTCCGTCGATCAAGTCTCATCCCATTTAAAACAGTTGCGAACTTTGGTTGAACAGCTATCACTTTCTCAAAATGTGACGGCTACCCAGTTGCGTCGTGTCGCGGCTGATATTTTGGCTGCATTTGAACCAGCTAAAAGCGATCCGCTAATTGCTGCACAATATAATGCGTTAAGGGCAGGCTATACAACGCCAAGAATCCTGACAATTGATGAATGGCGGCGTTTGATTAAGCAATTTCATGATGTGTTACCACATTTTAAACAGGAAATGCGTGGCTATTTATTTGATGTATTAGCTGAATTACACGATCAAGTTGTTCATTATGATGCTGAAAGTTTGCCTGAAGTTGTGGAATTTTTTCAGGAAATTGACATGATGATTCATACAGCTGCTAGACCGTCAGACTTTATT
Source organism: Leuconostoc sp. BM2 (assembly GCF_002095565.1). NCBI lineage: Bacteria > Bacillati > Bacillota > Bacilli > Lactobacillales > Lactobacillaceae > Leuconostoc > Leuconostoc sp. BM2. The sequence goes on from NZ_MOWQ01000026.1 coordinate 20,775, forward strand.
GGTGTAATGGCGCGTTTTGATGATGTGGAAGGCGTGATCGCGACGATGATTACCCAAGATGCCTCTTTGGAACGCATACGAGAATTTACGCATAATATTTTAGAATCGCTAGACGCAGCAATGTCTGCGGGAATTGCATTGACAAGATCCGGACAAGAAACATTAGCAATATGCAAAAATGACTTTGAACAAGAAGACTTGGATCGCGCGCAATACTGTGATCTCGTCAAGAGATTACAGAGTATTCGTTTGTCTTGATGCGTTGAAATAAAATTTAAGGTTGACAGTAAATGTAAAAGATGTTTTACTATAAGTGTAAAACATGTTTTACATTTTTGTTTTGTAGGGGACTAAGATGAAAAATTATATCAAAGATTTTAGATCGACCAATAAAATATCTCAGGCAGAGCTAGCAACCTTGACTGGCGTGACACGGCAAACAATTAATGCCATCGAAAATAATAAGTACGATCCGTCACTCAAGCTTGCTTTTGATTTGGCTAATATTTTGCATACGTCGGTTGATGAATTGTTTGTTAATAATGTGGAGGAATAATAATATGAGTGATAGTAAGAGAATAGTCCGTTTTACGTTCTGGATGAACAAAATCTGGCAAATAGGATTTATTTTGTTTTCTATTTTGATGATTAATAATATGCGCCAAATAGCCACGATGATAATATTAGTGTCATTCGTAGCAATAATTTTTGAGAGGATTTATGTCTCCAAAAAGTATCATGTTCGAATGGGCAACCAAAAAGATGAATTGTATTTTGCCAAGGATGAGCGGGATCGGGACATTGCACTCAAAGTGCACAGTGCGCTTATTAATACTTTTGTTTCGCTAGTCATGACATTATGGCTATTATTAATCGCCATATGGGTCATGGACATTTTTTCAATTAAAGTATTATTTTATGTTTTGAATGGATGGATTGCTTGCGCATTTATCATTCCGGATATCCAATACTATGTATTGTGGCATAAATATGATCAGCAATAGCTTAGCCTAGCAGGAAAAAGCAACTAATTGATAACGAGCGTTTCGCCACTTCGCTATCAATTAGTTGCTTTTTATCGTTAAAAGTTATTTATTGGTGCTTTTATGATTAACCCACAGTAGCAAACCAGCACAAATAAAAGACCACCATGGGTTGCCCTTATTCCAAAGTAGGCAAATGATGCCGAATAAAAATGACATAATGGGCAGTATTAGTGTATAAATAGAACCCATGTCACCAGCAATATATTTTTGCCATTTGTACTTTAGTCCCAGAGTGCTGTTCCTATCAAACTCTCCAATATTATCTAGTGTCATTGCGATAGCAATAAACACGAATAGAAATGGTATATAAAATATGCCTAAATGGACAATATCTAGTACGTTAGCAATAAACAATAAGAGTAAGATGAAAAAACAAAGCTGTAATTTCCAGTATATTTTCTTCATATTCACCGTTACATACTTTTTTTCCAAATCCTCGCGCATGCCAGTATCTTCCTTGAGTAAAGTATCTAAAGAAATCTGATAGTAATTACTTAATTGAATTAAGCTAGAAATATCCGGATAAGTTTTTTCATTTTCCCAACTAGAAATAGTTTGCCTAGTAACATAAAGTTCATTAGCGACATCTCCTTGTGTTAAATTCATATCTGATCGTGCTTTTTTTAGCCGTTCACCAAACCGCATAACTTGTCCTCCTATGTTTAGATATAGTCTGAATGTAAACTGTAAATAAGGCAAGCAATGATTCATTGCTTGCCTTATTTTTGTTGTAGGATAAGCACTAATTTCTAGTCACTCTGATGCTTGATTCTTGTAATGCGCGTACATCAGCTAAAGATAATTTTGATTTAGGAATATAAATTGCGCGGCGTTTTAGCATTAGCACGTATGATACCTCAAGTACTAGGTGGATGACGAAATGATTGTCAAACTCCAGCACATATAAAACTTGCCACGGCTGATTGATAGGAACGTTATCTTTGGGCCATTGAAAGCCGTTTTGGTGATAATCAGCAAATAAAAAAGTACCTTTTTTCAATAATCTGTATTGCCTTAATCGGAAAAGCGCTAAGCAAATCACAACGCCGTATAGAAACATTGATATCATTATTAAGCTGATGTTTAATTGCCCACCGACTAACCAAAACATAATCAACGTGGTGACCAGTATGGTTTCCACTAAAAAAACTAAGGCAATTTGATGCCATTTTTTCTTTAAAAAGGTGGCGTATGTTGGATTAACTCGCGGTAGTTCCGAAATAAATTGCAAATACAAGCTTTCCAATTTGTCAGTCATTGAAGCGTCGACGAAAAAAATGGTGACTTTATCTTTGATAGAAGCTATTGGTAAGGATGTATAGAGGTTATCAATCATAAATGGTTTTGCTCCAATTAATCGTATTTATCAAATAGGTATGAATAGTGTGTAAACTGATTATTACCCGTTATGGTCCGCTTCAATTTCTTAGCGCCAATGCGGGTCGTTGTGCTTGACTGTATATTTTCCAGTGTCGACGTTAAAATCTTCATAGGTTTTCGTGAATATGCTTGAGCCAGTGAACGCGACGTGGCCCTGTGAATCGGGTGTTACCTAACACGACAAAAAATGGCAATCCAAGTTGATGGTTTGTCATCATGCCATATTATTTAAGATTTTTTTAACGGCAGAATAATATTTTTAGTTTTTATTACAGGCCACCAGTGGGGAGCCATGGGAAAAATAGAGTCATTAAAAAGTGCATATGTTATACCTCTCTTCATGTTCTTTTTGCAAATAAACTGTATAAGTGTATGATATGCTTTAAATAATAACGCACAACATTTTATGCAAAATCGGATAAAATTTATTGTGAGGGTGGGGGATGAGTATGAATCAAGGACAATTGCTGAAAAAAATTAGAGTCTCTAGAAGATTGAGTCAACAGCAGTTGGCCCAAGATATTACATCACAAGCAGCATTATCGCGAATGGAGAAATCTGGCAATATTGATGCCAATGTTTTATTACGTTTTTTGGATAAACTTGATATTCATCCGACGGAATTTTTTATGTTGGCCAATCCTGATGGCTTGATTGATTCTCAGGACTATCAGAAAAAGTTGTATGCAGCTTACTATAATAAACAAAATAGTCAAACCTTAATCAATCAAGAGTTGCTTTTATACGACAAGACGAAAATTAAAAAGCACCAAATCAACGCATTACGCGTTCAAGCGGTCTATGCTAAAATTAATAATTTGCCGTTAGAAAATCGTGAAGAAATAACGTATGAAATTCAGAATTATTTATTTGGGTTTGAAACGTGGTTTTTAAATGACATTCTGATGTATCTTGATGTTTTGTTTTTGTTTGATGATACTTTTATTCGGAGCTACCATAACAGAATGATCCGTTCATTAGATAAACTGCCTTTTAGCGCTGTGCAAAAGCATTATTTGCAAATAGCGTACGCCCATAATGCCACGGTGCTAGCATTTGAGAGAAATAATATGAAGGATGCGCAATTGTATTTGCAAGCCTTTGAAAAATTTGTCTCCCTAGACACTAGGACCTTGACCGACACAATCTACTACTTAACCTACTCAAAACTTTTTAGTTTAAAACAAGGGTTCGATCAACAAATATATGATGATATGCTTGATGATTTAGCGGTATTTAAACGATTTGGATATACGAAAGAATATCATGATATTCTTTATTTTATAGAAAGTATACTCAAGCCAAATAAGGCATAGGGAAGTAGATGGTTAGTGGTAACATGTCAGAACGAGAGAGGTAGATTTTACCAAAACCAAAAAAACCGATGAGAATGACATCTCATCGGCTTTTTGATTATGACAATTGAAAGTGATATTGATTATTTTTTGACCACAACACTTAAAAAAAGCATGTTTACTTAGATTTCAAAAATTTTTTGATTGTTTTTTGCCAAGGATATTTAAAGTCCATCGTATTTGAATCATCGAATTTGTTTAACATAGATAATACGCGAACGTTAAGCAAGAAGACGAGCCAGATTACCCAGCCAATCCAGCCAAACTTAATAACGTTGAATAAGTCTAACAACTCTATCACCAACAGAATAACCACAATCACTACTATATTCCGATAGACCGGTCTCAAATCACTTCTAACTGTTTGCTTTTCCAGAAATAAGCGCATTTTGTGGTTTTCCCGCAATATTTCATCTAAAGAAAATCCAAAATAATCACTTAGTTTAATTAGGGTCATAATATCGGGATAGCTATTGCTATTTTCCCAACTTGATATTGTTTGTCTGGTGATGAAAAAATCATCGGCGATTTTTTGTTGTGTTAGATTCATGTTCATGCGAGCTGATTTTAATTTTTGTCCAAAGTTCATAATGTTCTCCTAAACTTATTATTACAATTCTTCTTATATAAATAAAGCAAATAAAATTTGCTACTGATAGAAAGCAAAAAAAAACAGCAAAAAGCACTATTAAAAGCATGAAATCAGTATGCAAAAGGATACTTGCTCGACCTTTGCTTAACTATCTCGTATACTATATCGCAGTGATATTGGGAACTCAGATCAGTACATGAAATATGATAAAAAGATGTTTGGTCCTCGTAATTCATTTAATCCATTTTCTAATACAGACATATAGGATTTAAATGAAAAGGGTATGCTGATTGTTTTTACTGGCTTAACATAGCCGAAAGATGATATTGGATATGCTAGGTGAATTTTAGACACTATAAATTAAGGTATCTTTCCATGCTAAGTTATTTTTTAAAAATTTTGTAAGCAGAAAATATTATAATCGGCAGAGCTGCTATCGTGATAATTATTGTTGTGTTTATTTGTGCCGTATAATCAACAAGTGTTATAAGCCAAAAAGCACTAGGAAACAATAACGCTGCAATCAAGATAGATATATATGTTTCATGCTTCATTGTTTCAGCACCTTTCTATAATAAGGACTAATGCTTAATGGTATTCAGCCAAGGGCCCTTATCATCACTGTACCAAGATACGCCGTGCAAGCTAAAAATCAAAATATGGCTTGTTAAAAGATATCATTGCTTCTTAAAGAATACAAATTCAGAACGGTTGGGTGTAGCCAAATGATGTTCTTGTGGTTTAGTGGCTACCAAAATTCATACCAAGGCCATAGCCCAAACCTTGGTATTTGTCAGCAAATTCTTGACTTGTTATCTGCAAATAAAACGGGGATAATGCTGCAGAAAGACTATTTTTCATAGCCAGTGGTGTTAAACTGGCTTTTAAATCAGAAATGATTTTAGGTAAGTATTGATGTTTTTCTAAATTTAACTTTGCTACTAGTAGCGCATGCCGTTCTTCTGAATTAATATTTTTATCTAAAATTAAATCGGTAATTTGATTTAACAAATCAATGTCATTAGACATAACTAAAGTCCTCTTCACCTGATTATATATTATTTTATCGAACATTAGCAATGCCAATGTATAAAGTGACTGCTTTAATTATAGGCATGATTGCATTATTCGTTTTATTTTAAACAGTACAGCAACCTGTTAATTTATATACAAATAAATGGACCTTACTTGCAATTGTTACTGCTTTTATGTATTTTTTGAGCATTGCTATTTTTAGGGGAGTAACTAGCAATAATATTGATGAGCAAACTGGCATCTATGTTAGTGCGGGACTGCGTGTTTTACTATTAACTAGTAGTGTCTATTTTATACCGCAACTGCCGTTGAGAAAGTAGAATACATAGTATGCTAATCATCTGTAATCCTGTGGACAATAAACCAGATTATTTGATAATCATTTTTAAGTAGACATTATTAAGCTTTTTTTAATATTTGTTCATTCTATTATTTCAAAATTTTTTGTTTTAGTTCCAGAATGACCTTTT
>NZ_MOWQ01000027.1:0-26524 GCF_002095565.1 Leuconostoc sp. BM2
ATCCTGAGAAGAGAAAAGTATTGGGCTATAAAATTGGCGATACAATGACAGCCGAGCTAGCCACAAGTGCCTTACAGATGGCGTTAGATAAGCATCGAAAGCCACTCATTATTCATTCAGATATGGGGTCACAATACACGAGTGCTGAGTTTAATATTAAATGTCAAAATTATGGCTTGAAACATTCATATTCACTCAAAGGCCATCCGTACGATAATGGCCGTATGGAAGCGTTTCATTCAATATTGAAGCGTGAAGAGGTTTATTTGAAGGCATACCAAACATTAACTGAAGTCCAAGCAGCCATTGGTTGGTATATCAATTTTTATAATAGTAATCGTATCTCAAATGTTGCTTAATTAACTGAATAAAAATAGTCCAGTTTATTGACTTCTGAGCAATCGTGATGAAATTGATGAAGCTGTGAGACATTATTATGATTAACAATGTTTAAGAAAGTGTTAAGCTGAAAACAACATCATAACAGTGTGAAATAATGAAAGCGTGTGAACATGCTTTTTTATTTATCTTCAAACACTGCTTACTTGCTGGTAAGGATAAATTATGAAAGTACAAAAAATAGAAACATCCAAAGGTAAAACATGGGAGGTAGACGGCTACCTAATCAATGGTGGTCAGAAAGTTAGAGTTAAAAAACGTGGCTTTGATAGTAAGCAGAGCGCTAGACAGTGGTTTAATAATGAGAGTGTACTGTTTGAGAATGGCGAAAGTCGATACAATAAAAAAACAACTCCCGACATAATGACCGTCAAAGAGTTGTATGATATGTGGTTAGAAACTTATCAGCATACCGTTGAAGAGAGTACACTTAATAAAACAATGAATGTATTTGACGTGCATGTCATCCCCAAATGGGGGAATACATTGGTATCAGATATTAAACCACTTGATTTACAGCTTTATATTAACACAATGCAGGGCAAGATATTGCATTATCGTAAGATAACAGGCTATTTTAGGCGATTATTAAACATCGCAGTCAGAATGGATATGATAGCTGTGGATCCATTTACTAAAATTGAAATGCCACGAGAGCGCAGGCAACTCAATAAACCCAAGCAATTCATGGATGTGGACGAGTTCAAAGCGTTTATAGATGTTCTGGATAATCAATATAGCCAGATAAACCAACAGGCATATACATTGCTTAGATTAGGCGCTTTCACGGGGATGAGAACCGAGGAATTACTGGCTTTGCAGTGGCAACATGTTGATTTTGATAATGGCTATATAATGATTGTTCAAGCGTTAGGACGTGGTTTAAATGGTAGCACCTACATCAAAGAACCAAAGAGTGTCACAAGCAGGAGAACATTAAAGATTGATAGTAATATGTTGTCCATATTAGCTAGTTGGTATGATTCTACCTCATATAATAGGAAGACAGACTTTGTTTTTAGTTATCAAGGACGGACATTACAGGTCATGAGACCAAATAAGTGGTTGCATGATGTCAGTGATAAATACCATGTTGCGGTTGGTTTATCCATGCATAAGCTAAGGCATACGTGGGCGACATTAGTGCTTGACCAGGGAGCTACGGTTAAACAGGTACAGACTTATTTGGGACATGCAGATGTATCAATGACGTTAGATGTTTATAGTGATATAAACAAGCGTGCCAGTGATGACACGGGTAATATCTTAGCAAAGTTGGGAATTTAGGGAAACAAAGTGGTAAAAACCGCCATGAGTGTTGATATGACAGGTGTGTAGTAACTCCCGTTAACTCCAATTAAGCTGTTTTACCGTTATTGTCGGTAAACAGCTTTTTTGATTGTTAACCTTGATGTGAACGATCTGATTATGAACGATTAGCTCATCAGAAGTAGGGTGTTATCTTAATCATTTGGTGAATAGTTTTTATTAATTACCAATCGGCTACCAAAGGGATCTGCTAACCAAATTTGATTCGGTTTTGTTGATAGATTTTGATCATGCAATGATTGATTCAGGATTTTAAATAGTTTTTCGTCAATTGTGACGGCCCAGTTGACTAAACCATTCTCATCAGGATGTCGTTGTGTTAGGTCAGAACCAAACCACGTATTATAGGCGTGGTGATGGTGATAGGCGTTGTGAGAGTAGAAGTGTGCGCTGCCCGCGATTTTAGCAGTTAATGACATTTGTAACTGGTCAATAAAAAAAGCATCACCTTTACGAACACTATCACCAACGAAGTGTAGATGGCCAATCATCATACCAACAGGAAAACCCGACCAACCTGCTTCTTTAGCTTGCAATAGCGCTAAGACATCTACTGCTTTTGTACCCATTTTGACTAATCCTTGGTCCCATTGCCACAATGTTTGTTGACGATCGTGATAGAGCTCAATGCCGTTGCCGTTAGGATCATTTAAGTAAAAGGCCTCACTGACGTCGTGGTCACCTGATCCTAATGGATATTCGGCCAAAATTAAGCGTTCTATCAAACTTGCCAAGCTTGCTTTGTTGGGGAAAAGTAACGCAAAATGATACAAACCTTGTCGTTGCTGTGCGGTTTTTTGACCTGAAAATGATAATGTTAAAAAAGGCTGATCTTGATGTGTAAAAGCATAAGAAAACTGACTTGGACTTTCTTCCTTTTCAACAAGTCCTAGCATATCGCGATAAAAGATACGCATGCGATGTTCATCATCTGCCATCAAACTGATGTGGCTAATTTTATAATCTACGTTAAGCATAAAATCTCCATTTACTTACTATTTATTAGTATAATAATATAATTCAAGACTTTTGTCTAGTTTCTTAGTTGTTTGGCTGTTATTCTGCAAATAAATAAAAAATTTAAATCAGGTCTTGACGCAAATAAAATGACTGTTATAATAATATTGTAAGCGTTTTCATGTGTGTGTGATTCGTTTATAGTCTGATACCGTACAATCAGATTACTCCTTAAACAGCACAACATTGTGCCAATTGATCAACGATGAGACTGACAAATTCATCGTTGATTTTTTGTATTTTTATGATAATTGTTATTTTTCTTTATATAATATACAAAATATTGTTAATTAGTTTATTATGTATTTTTGGTCTACGTTTTTGTTAATTTCTGTAATGTCTGTGTAACATAAAGCAGGCACAATGGAAGACATGATAAAGAGAATATTGATTGCAAGCGCCACAATGACGGGAGTTGCATTGGGTGCATTGGGAACACAACTACAAACAGAAAACCAGCCAACAGATGCGGCTAGTCTTGACCAAAAAGTCGACGTAAAAGCAGTTGACGTAGCCGCTGAATCTCTGGCTGATGTTAAAACAATTGCATTACCCAAAGCACAAGTATCAAAGCCTTCAGAGAAAACTGAAGATAGCACTGATAAACAATCAGCGGCTAGCTCTGAAAATGTATCATCACAAAATGAAACTAATCAGACATCGACCGTAACTGAGGTTAGTACTGCTGCTGTAAAGACAGACAACGTTGATAATGTTTCATCAACCAATAATAGCCAAACCTCAGTGACCGCGGTTTCACAAACCCAGTCCACTACGCCAGCAGTATCTGCAGATATTCAATGGTTAATTCAACGTGAAAGTGGTGGTAATCCAAATGCTCAAAACGGTCCCTATTATGGTATCGGTCAATTAACTGAAGCTTACTATGCGCAATACGTTCCCGGCCAAGACTACCGTGGTAATTACGCGGTTCAGTTAGAAGCTATGCAAAAGTATATTGCTGCACGTTATGGTTCAGTTGCTAACGCAATTGCACATTGGCAAGCCAATAATTGGTATTAATAAAACGCGTAACCCGTCTCACGGGTTTTTTTGTTATAATAGATAGAGAAACAAACGAGATGAAAGATGGATATGATGCGCTTAGAACACTTTACACCGACATATATGGTCGAACGAATATATGATTTAACAGTCGATGATTTAAAAGCGCATGGGATTAAAACCGTGCTCGCAGATTTAGACAATACATTGCTGGCGTGGAACAATCCTGAGGGTACACCCGAATTACGTCAATGGTTACAGGACCTACGTGATGGCGGTATTGAACTAATTGTAGTATCAAACAATACGACAAAGCGAGTGGCTAAGGCAGTTGCACCGCTGAACGTAAATTTTGTTTCATGGTCGCTAAAGCCTTTGCCACGTGGCATACTACATATACTAAGGACTCATCATCTTAAGCGCGACGAAGTAATCATGGTTGGCGATCAAATGCTGACTGACGTTTGGGCTGCGCACAGTGCGGGCATTAGAAGCGTTTTGGTGCAGCGTTTAATTGAGTCGGATATGTGGCAAACATGGCTTAATCGCAGTATCGAAAAGTATATTAAAAAAATTGTCTTTAAAGCACATCCATATTTGAAATGGGAGAAAACATTACGTGACAACTGAAATCACTGACGAGTACGTTCAAGCACAATTAGATGAAGGCTTACGCTGTATCGGCTGTGGGGCATTAATGCAAATTACTGACCCAGAAAAAGCTGGATATTTACCATTAAGCGCCTTAAAAAAAGCCATTGATAGCGATGCACTTTTCTGTAAGCGCTGTTTTAGATTACGTCATTATAACGAAATCCAACCAGTCGAATTGACTGATGATGATTTTGCCAGATTATTGCACCAAATTTCTGATACGAATGCGCTGATTGTCTACGTTATGGATTTGTTTGATATGACTGGTTCTGAAATTGCCGGTTTGCCACGTTTTGTAGGTGAAAACAATCCTATTTTAGTGGTGGGAAATAAAGTAGATTTGCTTCCTAAATTGTTAAATCAAAATCGACTAAAGCAATGGTTGCAAACTATGCTTAAAGCTCAAGGAATTAAGCCAGCTGACATTTTTTTAACTTCGGCTGCGCATCCTAAAAACATAGACGCATTACTTGAACGTGTCGACCAATTAAGATTGGATCGTGATGTTTACGTAGTGGGTGTGACTAATGTTGGCAAATCAACGCTGATCAACCAGATTATTAAGTCACGGACGGGTGTTCAGGACTTGATAACGACTTCACGTTTTCCAGGGACCACATTGGACCGCATTGAAATTCCGTTAGCAGATGGTCATCAGTTAATTGACACGCCAGGTATTATCAAACGCGAACAAATGGCACATGTTATTGCCGATAAAGATTTGAAGTATGCGCTGCCAAAGAAAGAGATTAAACCGCGTACTTATCAGCTCAATCCAGAACAGACGTTGTTCTTAGGTGGGCTGGCTAGGTTTGATTTTGTGAGTGGTGAACGGACAGCTGTCACGGCTTATTTTGAAAATAATTTAAATATCCACCGCACTAAATTAAATGGCGCAGATGCATTTTATAATCGACATGTTGGTGAATTACTAACACCAGCGCCACTGAATTTAACAGCTTCGCCGCTTGTCAAACGCGAATTCAATATCATTGAAAAAAGTGATCTTGTTTTTGCAGGATTAGGTTGGATTACCGTACCAGCAGGCATTAAAGTTGCTGGTTGGGTACCAGAGGGCGTTGATGTGCTAATTAGAAAGGCTATGATTTAATGACACTTACAGGAAAACAAAAACGTTTCTTACGTTCACAAGCAAACACATTATCACCCATTTTTTCGGTTGGTAAAAATGGTTTAACGACAACTTGGCTAGAGGAATTAGTGATGGCGATTGCTAAGCGTGAACTAATCAAAATCAGCTTACAGCAAGGGTCTGAAGAAACGGTTGATTCAGTGGCTAACTATATCGAAACGCACTCAAATATTTCAGTCGTTCAAACAATTGGTCGAACAGTGATCTTATATTTACCAGCAGTAGAAGAGAAATATCAGAAAGTTTCAGTTGCTTTAGAAAAAATCTAAGGGTGTCAATATGCTAGAAACAGTAACCATTGCGCCACAAGTCCAAACGGAAACAGCGCCTCAAAAAGAAAAAAAACGAATCGGTATTTTTGGTGGGACGTTTAATCCACCACATATTGGTCAACTCGTTTTAGCTGAAAGTGTTGGGCGACAATTGGGACTTGAAAAAGTTTATTGGATGCCAAATGCACAACCCGTTGATGGCACACATGCTAGTGCCATTGCACCGTCTTATCGTATGCAAATGGTTCATTTGGCAATTACCGACAATGCGTTTTTCGATATTGAACTTTTGGAAATTCGTAATGGTGGCGAGTCGCATACCTTTGATACGATGCGCGAATTAGTCTCATTGCATCCTGAGAATGAATACTATTTTATTTTAGGAGCAGAAAAAATTAAAACATTAGCAACTTGGGATCATATAGACGAGCTGAGTCAACTGGTTACTTTTGCTGCTGGTGTGCGCGAAGGGCAATCTACTTCATCAGATTACCCAGTATTGTGGTTTAACGTGCCGGATATTCGTGTCAGTGCATCAGAAATTCGGACAAGAATTAGAATGAATCAAAGTATTAATTATTTGGTGCCAGAACGTGTGGCCCTATTTATGCAAGAATATAATTTATATCGAGGATTTTATGACTAAATATTTTGATGGCAGTATTGCTCAACTCGAAGAAAAAGTTAAGGATCGGTTGTCAGATTACCGTTTTCAACATGTACGTCGTGTGCGAGATTATGCTATTCAATTAGCGGAAGCAAATGGTGTTGATCCCGATCAAGCAGAGGTAGCAGCGTTAGTTCATGACTATGCTAAAGAGCGCTCGGATAGTGACTTTATAGCTGTTATTAAACGCAAAAAAATGGATCCCGATTTAATGAACTGGGGCAATTATATTTGGCACGGTGTCGTTGGTGCTGAAATGATTCATGATGAACTAGGAATTACGGATTCTGATATTTTAACGGCTGTTCGTGAGCATACTACTGGTGCTGGAGCAACGATGAGTAAGCTTTCACAAGTGATTTTCATGGCAGACTATTTGGAAGTGGGTCGTGATTTTGATGGCGTCCAAGTGGCAAGAGATATTACTAAACAGTCCCTTGAGCAGGGTGTGAAATACCAAATTGTGCATACGTTGGCACGATTGGTGAAAAAAGAAACGCCAATTTATCCCAAATCATTGGAAACTTATAATTACTGGGTTAGGAAAGAAAACTAAAATATGACAACAATTTTAAATGTGAACACAGTTTTGGAAACAGCAGTTGCGGCAGTTGATGCCAAAAAGGCTAATAATATTGTAGCGCTAGATATGCGTGAAGTGAGCTTGATGGCAGATTACTTTGTGATTGCCGATGCTGCCTCTACCAGACAAGTACAAGCCATTGCGACGGAAGTGAAAGATAAAATTGAGGCTGCCGGTGGTGAAGTGCGATTTACAGAAGGTTTTCGTGAAGGACAATGGGTATTGATGGACTTAGGTGACGTTATCGTACACATTTTTGATACTGAAAGTCGTGATTTTTATAATTTGGAACGATTGTGGCATGATGCGCCATATGTTGATTTAACGAGTTTATTAGTAGAAGATTAAACAGGCTGGGACACCTTGTGCCAGTTTTTTTATGTTAAAATTGAGATTATGACTAAGAACATTAATGATAATTACACAACTTTTGCTGCTAAGTATGACCAGCTATTTGATTCAGACATGTATCAGGATTGGTTACTCTATGTAAGGGAACACACCACTGCTACAAGTGTACTTGATCTTGGTGGTGGCGCTGGAAGGTTAGGCGTTTTGTTAGCAGAACACCAGTATCAAGTCACGGTTTTGGACTTGTCACCAGATATGTTGTCTTTGGCGCAGATGCATGCTAATCATGCTGACGTTGATTTGACACTTTTGCAGGCAGATATGCGTGAATTTAGTGATTGGTCGACGACATATCCACTTATTGTCAGTTTTGCAGATGCCTTAAACTATTTACCAACTATTGCTGATTTAGAGGCAGCGTTGTTCCAAGTCTTTGATCATTTGACTGATGGTGGCATGTTCCTGTTTGATGTGATTACACCTTATCAAATTAATGTTGGTTATGATAATTACTACTATAATAATGACGATGATCCAGAAAATATTTTAATGTGGACTAGTTTTGCTGGAGATGAAATTAACAGCGTCGATCATGATCTTAAATTTTTTGTTTATGATGAAACGATTGATGGTTTTAAAATTATGCGTGAAATTCATCATGAGCAAACGTATAATTTGGCTACTTATCAACAGTTGTTACAAAAAGTTGGTTTTAAAAACATTGAAGTTAGTGCCGATTTTGGTCGTGATGAGATTCATGAAGATACGACGCGTTGGTTCTTTAAGGCGGTGAAACCATGAAAGCAGTTGGCTTAGTCACGGAGTATAATCCTTTTCATAACGGTCATATCTATCACATTGAAGCAGCCAAAGCTGCAACTGGGGCTGATGTTGTTGTTGCTGTCATGTCTGGCAATTTTGTTCAACGCGGTGAACCAGCACTTATTGATAAATGGCATCGAGCGCAATTAGCTTTAGCACATGGCGTTGATTTGGTAATCGAGTTGCCGACTTTTTTTGCAGTACAACCAAGTCATCTGTTTGCCGATGGCGCGATTCAATTGTTAACCGCTTTAGGTGTGAGACAAGTTGTGTTTGGTAGTGAGCACGCTGATGTTGATTTTTTGTCTTTGGCACAAAAGGCACCAGACGTTAATCAAAATGATCAATTTAAGCAACATAATCAAACGTTCGCGAGCGTATACGCACAACAACTTTCAGACAAAACTGGTTTTGAGTTAAAAGAACCCAACGATATTTTGGCTTTGGGATACGCAACAGCGGTGTTGAAACAACAATCGCCCATTGAATTAATACCAATTCAACGCGTAGCTGCCGGGTATCACGAGTTACATTTTTCAGAAACACAAGAAATTGCTTCTGCCTCTGCCATTCGTCTGGCGCTTCACAAAAATCGTGTTGAAAAAATCAAAAATGTGGTGCCGAATGATGTTTATCAAACGCTAAACACTCAAGCATCGACAATCAATTTTGAAGAAAAATTTTGGCCACTGCTACAGTATCGTATTACAACTGATACGGTTGGTCAGCTAGGGCAAGTCTACCAAATGGCGGAAGGATTGGAACATCGTTTGGCCTCAGTTATGTTAACAGAACCGGCGCCTACGAATTACCAGAATTTTATTAAAAGAACTAAATCAAAACGTTATACATTTGCCCGAATGCAGCGAACACTATTGTACACATTGCTGAATGTCAAGGTTGACCAAATGCAGGCGGCCATGCAAGATCCTTATTTGCGCGTTTTGGGTTTCACGCCGAATGGTCAACAGTATTTGAATGAAATCAAAAAGCAGGTAACGTTGCCATTAATCAGTAAAGTGGATAATAATTTAGCTAGAGCCCAATTACGTTTAGACTATAAAGCCGGTAAACTGTGGCAACTCCTTGCAGATCATTCGATTGATCAGCAAGATGTCACACGTGCCCCAATATTTGTGGAGAAATAAAATGAAATATGCGAAGAATCAATTATTAAAATATCGTCAAAAACCTTTGGTGTTAGCAGAACAGTTAAATCTTGAAGCTGTTGCCAAACAACGTTTTCCAGAAACTGTTTTAGCCTTGTCACCTTTAGAAGTTGCGGGTCAAGTCAGCTATTTGGATAACGACGATATTATTCTAACGATGACGGTTACAGGTACGATTACCGTACCCTCGTCACGTTCTTTAGAGGCAGTTAAATTGCCAGTTGAAGTGACAATTGATGAACGATACATTGAAGATGCTACACGCCTATCAGATTTTGAAGAAACAGAAGCTGTATTTCTCCTTGAAAATGATGTATTGAACGTTGATGATGCTATTTTAGACAATATTATTGCTAATCTGCCACTACAAATTTTGACAGCGGAAGAAAAAGATAGTGATATTTTGCCCTCTGGAAAAGACTGGCATGTCATCAGTGAAGAAACATATAAGAATGAGAAAATGAGTGATAATGGCGTCAAATTAGACCCTCGTTTAGCAAAATTAGATGATTTTTTCAAAGAATGAGAAAACACTTGCAAAAAATATCAAAATCATCTAAACTAAAGTGAGTAATAGAATATAATATAGACTCGGTTTAGACCGATTTAAAATGTTGAGGACAAAAAATGAGTAAAGTATTAATTGTTGAAGATGAGGAAAACTTGGCAAAGTTTGTTGGTCTCGAACTCAAGCATGAAGGATATGAAGTTGAAACGGTGCACGATGGCCGCTCAGGTTTAGATTTAGCACTAGAAAATGATTATGATGTTATTTTGCTTGATTTGATGTTGCCAGAGTTGAATGGTTTGGAAGTTGCACGTCGCCTTCGCGAAGCAAAGAAAACGCCAATTATCATGATGACAGCTCGAGATTCAGTAATTGATCGCGTTTCTGGTTTGGATTACGGTGCTGACGATTACCTAGTTAAGCCTTTTGCTATTGAAGAGCTTTTAGCTCGCATTCGCTCGCTTTTGCGTCGTATTGCTATTGAGACAGAAGTGAATGACAAGCATCGTTCAATCATTAATTTTAAAGATTTGCGTATCGAAAAGGAAAACCGCATTGCCCGTCGGGACGACCAAATTATCAATTTGACTAAACGTGAATATGATTTGTTATTGACGCTCGTTGAAAACATCAATGTTGTACAGTCTCGTGAGCAATTGCTAAAAGAAGTTTGGGGATTTGACTCAGAAGTTGAAACAAACGTTGTTGATGTTTATATCCGATATCTTCGCAATAAGATTGATGACCCAGAAAGCAAAGCGTCATATATCCAAACAGTACGTGGTACCGGTTATGTTATGCGTAGCTGATTTTGGGAACTAAAATATGGATAATGATAGAAACACAACTGAAAAAGCCGCACGTCGCTTCTCACTGCGTTGGCAGTTAGCAATTGGAATGGCGTCTGGCTTTTTTGTTATCTTTATTATTTTTGCGCTCATTGTAACTTCCTTAGTTGAGAAGTATTATGGTAATCCACCTGATGCAATGATTTTTTGGCTGTGGGCAATTGTCATTATTGGTGGTTTTGCTATTTTTATGTTTGCTTTTTTGTTGACGCGATTAATCTTGAGACCAGTCACGTCAATTGAAAGTACGATTGAAGCGTTTGAAGATGATCCAATGACGGATGTGCGTGTTAGTGAAGTAGGCGCCAATGATGAATTTTCAGATTTAACACAGATTCTAAATCGTACGATTGATCGATTGCAAGGCTTAATTGGCGCGCAACAACAATTTGTTTCAGATGTGTCGCATGAATTGCGGACCCCAGTTGCCATTGTTAAGGGACATATGGAATTATTGAACCGCTGGGGCAAAGATGATCCAGAGGTGCTTGATGACTCAATAAAGTCTTCTCTTGCTGAAGTGCAACGGATGGAAACGCTCATCAATGAAATGTTAAACTTGACACGAGCAGAACAAATTCCAATCGAAAACATCAAAGAAATTACGGATGTTGGTGGTACTGTTAATCGCGTGTATGATAATTTTAAATTGATACATCCGGAATTCATTTTTACGCTTGATGACGATTTATCTCAACAAGCTGAAGTCAAAATTCAGCAGGATCATATGGAACAAATTTTGATTATCTTAGCAGACAACGCTGTTAAGTATTCACTCGATCGAAGAGAGATTCATTTTGCGTTGTCACAAACAGCCAATCGTGTGGAAATCGGTGTGCAGGATTTCGGGGAAGGTTTATCTGCTAAAGATTCTCAACGTGTGTTTGATCGCTTTTATCGTGTTGATAAGGCAAGATCTCGTGCCAAAGGTGGTAATGGTCTTGGCTTAAGCATAGCACAACGGTTGGTAGAAGCTTATGGCGGTGAGATTGCTTTGGAAAGTGCTGAAGGATCGGGTTCAATCTTCACAATTCATCTACCTTTGTACCATGAGGATGAAAATGAAAACACTGGAAATTAACGTATTTGGTGTTGTGCAAGGTGTTGGTTTTAGATGGTTTGCACAACAGGCGGCACAAAAAAATAGTATCGTAGGGTGGGTGAGCAACCGCAAAGATGGTTCTGTGACAATACAAGCCCAAGGAACAGAACAAAATATGGCGATGTTTTTAACTATTATTAAAAAAGGGCCGGGATTTTATAGTCGCGTTGATGACGTTGAAATTGAATCAATTGCGCCGTTCGAATCAAATGTTTTTGCTATTCGATACTAATTCTTGGTATAATTATAATTTGTAATTATACGATGATTTTTAAACACGGTTTTCGAGGAGAAACTTTGATTATGAAACAACTGAAGCGCGTTTTAACTATTGCGTTTGTGATTTTGGATATTGTTTTACTGACGGGTGGCTATGATCAAAATAGTCGTATGTATCGTTGGATTGGTCATCCACTTGCTGAGGTAATGACCAACATTGCTCACTATATTGGTGGGGTTGATGGCATCGGTTGGGCAATTGTGATTATCACAGCTATTTTACGTTTGATTTTGTTACCATTTTTCTTGAATCAACAAGTGAATACAACAATTAATCAAATTAAAATGCAGACACTGAAACCCGAAATTGATAAATTGCAGGCCATTTCACGCAAAGCTGGGACACCAGAAGAGCAACAAAAGGCTAGTATGTCAATGATGTCACTTTATCGAGAAAACGATGTGAGTGTCATGGGCGGTATGTCCTTTTTGACAATGGCGATGCAACTGCCAGTCTTTTCAGGATTGTATTCAGCCATCTTGCATGCGCCAGCCCTAAAAGGCGCTTCATTCTTCAATTTTGATCTTGGTAAGCCTCAGCTTGTCTTTGCGATTATCGCCGGTATTATTTATTTAGCTCAAGCATGGTTAATGATGCAACACATGCCACAAGAGCAGCGTAAAACTTCAGCAGCCATGATGTTTATTAGTCCAGTCATGATTTTTGGTTTTGCGATGATTGCCAGCGGTGCAATTGGTCTTTATTTTGTGGTTGGTGGTATCTTTGCTTTAATCCAATCATTGATTCAACATTTGCAACGGCCGGGCCTTGAAAAGCGTGTGGCTGGTGAGTTTAAGATTAAAAAAACTGCTGATGATTTAATGGCTGAAGCAGCTGCCAAACCAGCTAACCCTTCAATTCTCAATAATACTCAAGCTCCTGGAAAGCCATCTCAAACAAATCAAAGCAAAAAAGGGCGCAATGCAGGTAAACAGAAGCGTTAAAATTATAGTAAACTTTGAGTGTCAACAAGCATAGAAAGAAAAGTACATGGAAAGAATTATTTCAAATCAAAATTCACGCGTTAAGGCATGGGCAAAGTTGTCATCAAAAAAGGGCAGATTAGAAAATCACACCTACTTACTTGATGGCTGGCATTTGGTGGAAGAGGCCGTTAAGGCGAACGCTAAGTTTCATGCAGTCATGGCAACATCATCACAAATGACACTACATTTGCCAGAAGTACCACATGGTGTACCCGCTTTTGAAATCAGTGAAGAAGTTGCTAAACATATTGCTGGCACTAATACGCCACAAGGTATTTTTGCAGAAATCAGTTTGCCAGAAAAAACATTCGACCCCGCATACGTTCATGATGGTGCGTGGCTATTGCTTGACCAAATTCAAGATCCCGGTAATGTTGGAACGTTAGTTAGAACAGCTGATGCTGCTGGTTTTAAAGGTGTTGTACTAGGTGAAGGCACCGCAGATGCTTTTGCACCTAAAGTAGTACGAGCTATGCAAGGCTCCCAATTTCACTTAGAAGTTTTAAATGGTGATCTCAATCAATGGGTTGATGCGTTGACAAATAATGGTTTGCCAGTATATGGTTCTCAGTTGAATGAAGCAGCGCAATCATATCGTGACATTGAGTCAAGCACACAGTTTGGATTGATTTTAGGTAACGAAGGTCAAGGTATGTCCGATGAACTGGCAGCTAAAACGACGGCTAATTTGTATATTCCGATTCAAGGACAAGCAGAGAGCCTGAATGTAGCCATCGCTGGTGGTATTTTGATGTTTAGTTTGTCTTTGGGGAATGAATAACTGAGTTGCTGTTTCTCTAAAACTAGCGATTTAGGGATGAATTTGCTATAATAGAAATATCGATTTAAGTAGAGGTTATGATTGTGGAAAAGACACTCACCGTTGCTTTGATTGTCGTGGGCTTTATGCTTATCGTCACAGTCATGATGCAACCTAGTAAACAACAAGACGCGTTATCAGCTTTATCTGGTGGTGCTGGCGATTTGTTCGCTGAACGCAAGTCACGAGGATTTGAAGCAGTTATGCGCCGTGCAACGTCTGTTCTTGGGGCGCTATGGTTCATTATTGGTTTTGCGCTGATGTACATTTCAGCCCATTAAAAAACGAATTGGTCAGTTTACGCTTTTTTCGTAGACTGACTTTTTTTATATCGAATGTTGCTTCATTAAGAAGCAAATAATTAATTTAAAAGGAAAACACATGCATTTAGAAGAATTAAAAGCACAGCTGAAAGGGTTTTTGAAAGCCAATTCATCACAGTCTTTTTCAGCACAAAATTTAGCTGATGGCTTACGTATGACTGATGCTGCCGGCTATAAACAAGTGGTTAATGCACTGAACGCGCTCGTTCGGGGTGGAGATGCACTTGATCATGAACAACACTATCAGTACAATCCGAATGCAGGTTATACGTTTGGTGAGTACCGTGCTAATGACAAAGGATTTGGCTTTGTCAAATATGACGACGAATTACCTGATTTTTTTATCAATCCTGAAAACACGTTGCAAGCAATGCAAGGTGACAGTGTTCGAGTCGAAACGATTAAACCGTCGCCTTCACCGGACCGTGGTCCTGAAGGTAAAGTGGTTGAAATTTTGGCGCACACTTACGAGAGAATTGTGGGCACTTTTTCGCTTGGGTCTGATGCTAAGGACATGATTGGCGAACTTACGATTAGCGATAAAAAAGCGATGAGCTTCAAGGTTTTAGTTAGTGGAGAGGGCTTGACGCCAAATGATGGTCAGGTTGTTGTGGCTGAAGTTGTACGTTTTCCCGATCAAATTCACCCCAAAGAGCTCGTAGCAACCGTTACAGAGACACTTGGTTACAAAGATGAACCAGGAATGGATATTTTGCAGATTGTTTACAGCAAAAAAGTTCCCAATGAGTTTCCTGCTGATGTGTTAGCGGATGCTGGTAAAATACCAACAGATGTACCAGATTCTGAATGGGCTGGTCGTGAGGATATCACAGAGCAAACATTGGTGACAATCGACGGTGCAGACACCAAAGATATTGATGATGCGGTTGTTGCTTGGAAGCTAGACAATGGTAATTATCATTTAGGTGTTCACATTGCTGACGTTTCTCATTATGTAACAGAAGGCTCTAGCATTGATCGCGAAGCGTATAATCGTGGCACGTCAGTGTATTTGACAGATCGTGTTATTCCAATGTTGCCACGTAATATTTCTAATGGTATTGCTTCGCTTAATCCCAATGTTGTCCGTTTAGCAATGTCAGCTGAAATGGAAATTAATCCACAAGGTAAAGTTGTTAATCATCGCTTACATACTTCTGTTATGAAGTCACATGCTCGCATGACGTATGATGCAGTAAATAAAATTCTCGAAGGGGATGTTTTTGTCCAAGAAGAATATGCAAACTTAGTACCTATGTTCAAAGTGATGGGGGAGTTGCATGATATTTTGTACAATATGCGTAAGCAACGAGGAGCCATTGAGTTTGACGCACCTGAGGCACAAATCATTGTTGATGACGAGGGTAAAGCCGTCGACATTAAGTTGCGTGAACGTGGTACGGCTGAACGTATGATTGAATCCTTTATGTTGGCAGCAAACGAAACTGTTGCCGAGCATTTTGACAAATTAGAAGTACCATTTTTATATCGTATTCATGAAACACCTGATGCAGAACGTGCCAAATCATTCTTTGAATTTTCAAAGGCTTTAGGACATCCAGTGATTGGGGATCCAAACAAAGTGACACCAATTATGCTGCAAAAACTAATGAATGATGTTGCGGGAGATCCTGCCGAACAAATGATTTCGACAATGATGTTGCGTGCGATGAAGCAAGCTAAGTATTCACCGGATCCAGTTGGACACTTTGGTTTGGGCGCTGATTTTTATACACACTTCACCTCACCAATTCGACGCTATCCCGATTTAACTGTGCACCGATTGATTAAATGGTATGCTCAAAATGGCTATGGTGTATCAGCACAAGAAAAGTATGCCAGCCATCTTGGCCAAATTGGTGAAGATACTAGTACTCGTGAGCGTCGTGCTATTGACACAGAACGTGATGTTGACGCACTCAAAAAAGCTGAATATATGCTTGATAAGATAGGACTAGAGTTTGACGGTGTTGTCAATTCGGCTCTGAAATTTGGTCTATTTATTAGTCTAGAAAACACTGTTGAAGGACTGGTACATATATCAAATCTGACAGATGATCATTATGAGTACGATGAGTCACACGCAGCACTGATTGGACGATCTAAACACCATATTTTCCAAATTGGTCAAAAAGTTCGGGTGAAAGTGATTCGTGTCAATAAGGATGAACGAACAGTTGACTTTATGTTGGTCAATCCGCAAGATGCACCAACCACTACTATACGCGTTGCTTCTCAATCACATGGCAAATTTGGGAAGGGACGAAACCGCGATGAACGTCGTAAAAATGAACGACGTGGCAAGTCAGAAGGTCCAAAAACTAAACGAGGACCATTGGACAGCAAACAGGGGCACAAACGAGATAGTAAACGTAATTTCTAAGGTGGTTTTGAATGGCAAAGAAAAAACAGAATGAACAATATCTTGCTCAAAATCGAAAAGCTAGGTTTAATTATGCAATTTCAGAAACCTTTGAGGCGGGTATTTCACTGACAGGGACAGAAATCAAGTCAGTGCGTGCCTCACAAATTACAATTAGTGATGGCTTTATTACAATACATGATGGTAATGCCTTGCTAACCAATGTCCATATTGCTTCATATGCACAGGGAAATCAATTTAATGTTGACCCCTTACGTACACGGCAACTTTTACTTCACAAGCGAGAAATTGCCACACTAGCAAAAGCTGCACAAGAACAGGGTGTGACAATCGTACCCCTTAAAGTTTATCTGAAACATGGTTTTGCTAAAATTCTGATTGGCATTGGACGTGGTAAAAAGAAGTATGATAAGCGTACTGACATTAAAAAGCGTGATCAAGATAGAGAACTAGCACGACGTTTTAAAAATTAAATTCGATTATCAGTAATAACCGTTTAGTAGCCATCATCACTATTGACCGGAACTCTAATAATCGCTATACTTAATGTATGTGAAAATAGAGTTTCACAAGCTGAAAGGAAATGCTAACATGATAGTTACAATCATTTCAGCGCTCTTCGCAATTGTGATTGGTTATGGTATTGGCTATTATATGCGTAAATCTCAAGATGCACGCCAAGTAGCTTCTACTAAACAAATTGCAGCTAACATTCTTGAACAAGCAAATAAAGAAGCTAAAAGTTTAAAACGTGCAGCTGAAGTTGATGCCAAAGATTTGGCTCAGACTTATCGCAATCAGGTCGACGACGCATTTAAAGACCGTCAAACGCAGTTGCAACAACAAGAACAAAGGCTTGAAGACCGTATCAGTAACCTCGATAAGAAAGATGCGGCCCTCAATCAACGTGATGCTTCTCTGATTCAAAAAGAGAATCAGGTCCAGACACGTTTGGACGATGCAGAAAAGAAACACACGGTTGCCCAAAATTTGATGGTATCACAACAGGAAAAGTTAGAGGAAATCGGTCAACTTTCTCCAGATGATGCTAAAGAACAAATTTTAAGTAAAACAAAGACAACGCTCGTACGTCAGCGTGCTGCTTTGATTAAGGAAGCACAAGATGATGCAACGAGTGAAGCTGAAAAGCGAGCACGTAATATCGTCGTGCAAGCGATTCAGCGGTCGGCAGCAGATGCGGTGGCTGATGTTACTGTATCTGTTGTGAACCTACCAAGTGAAGATATGAAAGGTCGAATTATTGGTCGTGAAGGCCGCAATATTCGAACACTAGAGTCTTTGACTGGTATTGATTTGATCATTGATGATACACCTGAATCAGTTGTCTTGAGTGGTTTTGACCCTGTTCGTCGAGAAATTGCCAAAATGGCGCTTGACGCATTAGTGGCAGACGGCCGAATCAATCCTTCTCGCATCGAAGAGATGGTTGAAAAGTCACGACGCCAGATGGATGAAACCATTCGTGAAAAAGGTGAACAGACCGTATTTGAATTAGGTCTACGCGGTATTCACCCTGATTTGATCAAAATGATTGGACGTATGAATTATCGAACTTCATATGGACAAAATGTGCTCCAGCATTCAATCGAGGTCGCAAAACTTGCGGGAATGATGGCAGCAGAGCTTAAAATGGATGTCGCGCTTGCGAAGCGCGCTGGTTTATTACACGATATTGGAAAAGCGGTTGATGCTGAAGTTGAAGGATCACATGTTGAGTTGGGTGTTCGATTGGCAGAAAAATTTGAAGAAAAGCCGATTGTGATTAATGCAATAGCCTCTCATCATGGTGATGTTGAGTCAATTTCCCCAATTTCAGATTTGGTTGCAGCAGCGGATGGCATTAGTGCAGCTCGACCTGGGGCTCGTAGTGAGTCGTTAGAAAATTACGTTCAGCGTTTGAAGGACTTGGAAGCAATTGCTAACAATTATCCTGGCGTACACTCTGCTTATGCAATACAAGCAGGACGAGAAATCCGCGTCATTGTTGAACCTACTAGAGTTAATGATTTACAGGCCACAGTTTTGGCACATGATATTAAATCAACTGTTGAAGAAAAGTTGGACTATCCTGGTCATGTCAAGATTACGATTATTCGTGAAACGCGTGCTGTGGACTATGCCCACTAATTACAATTAATTGAAGTGTAAAATCAAGTTAAAAAAAGTCGTTCATTGAACGATTTTTTTTGTTATAATTAACCTAATTGAAAACGTTTTATTTTTCATAAAAAGTTAACAAAACGTGATTTTAATAGCATCAACAAGGAGGAGTATATGGAACCTGGACAACTTGCTTTACTGATTTTCGCCGTTGCATTTTTAATTCTGGTGATTTTTATCGGTATTTTCTTGATGCGTTTAACACGATCGTTAGGTGTTATTACGCTGGACGTCGATACAATTGCAAGGTCAAGTAATGAGATACTTGGTAATGCCAACACATTGCTGAACGATGTGAATGGCAAAGTTAAAAAACTTGACCCTACTATCCAAGCGGTGGCTGACTTGTCGGAAACGGTATCACATCTCAATAGTTCGGTGCAAAATGTTACGAACCGATTATCGAGTGCAAAAGCTACGGCCGGTGCTGGAGCAGGTGGTGTAGCAGCTGCAGTTGCAAAGAAAGCAACGTCTGCTGCGATGAACAAATTCAAATCAAAAAAGACGGAGGTCTAACATATGTCAAAAGCAAAAGGTTTATTTTTCGGAATTTTGGCTGGCGCGGCAGCGGTTGTTGCTTTTAAAGCCTTACCTAAAGCAAAGCAGGATCAACTAACTGAAAAAGCGCAGGAAACAGGTGTATTACTACGTGATAAAGCTTATGATGCTGCCTATGCTGCTGCGGATTTAGCAGGAGATGTTACGGAGAAAGCAAAGGCTAAAGCCACAGAACTCAAGTCACAAAGTCAAGAAAAGTATGGCGATCAGTTAGATTCAGCTTCTGGTAAGCTCAAGGAAATTACTGATCAAGCAGCACCGTATGTTGATAAGGCGAAAGACTTTGTATCTCCTTATGTTGCTAAAACACAGGATGCAATTGCCGATTTGCGTGACAAGTTTGCTAGTGAAGACATTGAATTAACGCAAGACGATGTTGATTTGGAATCCGCACTCGCTGATTTGGCTGATGAAGAGAAAGCAGATGAAACAGTTGCAGAGAAAACTTCTGCCGATGTGGAAGAAGTTTCTGCAGAAAAAGCCGTTGATGAATTAACTGACGAAACACCAAAGGCAAACTAATTTAAAAGCTGAACACCTTATAATAGGTGCTCAGCTTTTTTTGTATTGGCAAAGTGTAATTTGGCAAATTGATTAAGGTCTTTGCCATCACGCAGTAGTTGTGCGGCAACTTCATCAACTGCATGCCCTGCGCCAATGGGGAGTGGCATTCCTGCAGATTCGCTAAGCTGTTTGAGTGAATTAAGTTCAACCACTCTAGATAGAATGGAAGCAGCGGCAACGCTTAAATGGTATTGTTCACCTTTCGTCGTGAAGTAAACGTTTTCTGCAATAATACGTGGTTGATGAGACTTGTTAAGATAACGATAATAGGTATCGCGTTGTGCAAATTGATCAATTAAAATTGCTCGTGGTTTTGTTGGTGCAATTTTGTCAAGCACTTTTGCCAAAGCAAAATTGTGCGAAATTGCTTTCATTTGATTGACATTATTATTGGGTTGCAACTGATTGTACTTTTCTGGCATCAAATTAACGACATGATGTGGCAGACGTGCAATTATTTCTGGTGCAATGGCTCTCATTTTTTGATCAGTTAAGGTTTTTGAATCCGCAATACCCAATTGACGGACCCAGTCAAGATCGTCTTCACTGACAAAAACGGCAGCAGTCGTTAATGGACCAAAATACGCACCGGCACCCACCTCATCAGATCCCAAAACAGACCAATTTTTAAAATCAATTGGAATACTGTCCGAATTGTGGTTTGTTTTACTTTTAGGTGTCAGAGTTTGCCATTTGGCTGCTTCAAGACTATGTCCTTTACCTTGAAACATAACTTTGCCAGATTGGTAGCCTGTAATGTGTGTCGTGGGGGTGCGGGCTGAAAAAATAGCACCATTGGGAATCACGTTATTGCTATACTTGGCATAATATTGAGCCATCTTTTGTAATTGTCCGGAAGAAACTTGAATAACTGTTTGCATATTAGCAAGTATAGCAGTTTTCATGGTTGAGGTCGATAACTTGTGTTGCCGATTATCCTGTTTAAGTGTGATGACAAAGTCGAGACTGTAAAAACATGTTGACGAGAGGCATTTTTTTCGGTATACTTAATATTTGTTATGGCGCTATGGTCAAGTGGTTAAGACGTCGGCTTCTCAGGCCGAAATCGAGGGTTCGACTCCCTCTAGCGCTATTCTAGCCGTTCTATCAAAATTACTGATAGGACGGTTTTTGTTTGCCTATTAGTTGATATATCAACGTTTATAAGACGTTTCGTAATTCGCTTATAATCGTTTAAAGTCTTTTAAATTCTTATTTTTTTGCTACCATTTGCTACAAATTTGCTACAAATTTTTAAGTACATCTAAAGTCTTGGTTGTTTCGGCAGTTCGTTTCTTTTCGAGTAAGTGGGCGTATGTTGAAAGGGTAATATTTACATCAGCATGACCTAATCTTTCACTAACGTATTGAATGGCAATATCTTGTGATAATAGATAACTAGCATGTGTGTGTCTCAATCCGTGGAATGTAATAAGCTTACTATTTCTCTTTTCAAGATACCGCCTTAATTGCTTGTTGACGGCGTTATTAGTTGGCGGTAGACCAGTTATGCTCTCAAAGGCGTATTGTGTACCAAACTCCCATTTTTTAACGCTCATCATAAAATCAGATGGTAAATCAACGATACGATTAGAAGTCTTGGTTTTGGTGTCTTTAAATTCTTTATCAGAGCTTTGCCATGACTTATTGATGTTGATCGTGTTGTTGACGAAATCGAAGTCTTTTTCTGTCAATCCTGCTATTTCCGAGTACCTAGCACCTGAATATATAGCCATTAAAATCATGTGACTTGTCACGGCTTCGCTGCCAGATACATCTTTAACCAACAATTCTAATTCGTTGTTTTCTAAAAATTTTAAATCTTTATCTTTACTATTTTTAGCAGAGAATGTTTTGACATTTCGAGCGAAGTCTTTGTATATAAAATCTTCATCTACTGCATAACGAACAAATGAGCTAATAATATTTTTAATGTGGGAAACTGATGACTTTACGTGTGTTTTTCCATACTCGTTGATTAGTTTTTGAAAGTCAGCTGTTGATATATCAGAAATACGTTTGTTTGGCCATTGTTCACGTAGTAACTTTGAAATGACCTTGTACCATGCTTTACTCTTGGTTTCCAGTAGTGGCTCCTTAAACACTTCATACCAATCATCAAACATATCAGCAATAATTCCGTTGCCTTTGGATAAGGTATCATTTATTTTCTTATTTTCAACTTCGATAGACCACTTTTTAGCTTCACTTTTCGTTATGAATCCTGATTTTGTTTTCTTCTTATATGTTCCATTAATGTTAATAGAAACACTAGCAGTCCATTTTGAACCACGTTTATATATTGATGCCATAATAAAAACCTCCTTAAAAAGGGGGCTTATATCTGTTATAATCTAATAGAACGCCCCATGCGTTTGCGTTTAGCACACCTAGTCTTTAGTCGGATGGGTGTGCTTTTTTTATTGTCTTATTTTTTAACTTCTTAGATGTCAAAATGATTTGATACATATTCTGCTTGTTTTTCAGCTAACATCGTTTTCATTGACCACCTTTTGTCATCACCATACATATTGAATAAAGCGTGACCCGCCTCGTGAACAATAGTATCTATCTGTTGCCATTCAGGTTGCAAAATATTTATGAAGATAATAACTTTGTTCCCAGATTTGTTCACTTCTCCGTAGTACCAGCGGTGTGGGACTTCAATTCCGTAAAATGTGTAATCTGGAAATTTATCTATATAAAATTCTACGTTCGTCATACATTGTGACCCTCACAATCTTCTTTTTGAGAGTTTTGCGATTTCGACGAGTTTTTTTATTTGCTCAATATCTTCTTTTGTTGCTTGAGGGTCAATGAAATAGGCAACTTGCCTTTGGGGTTCTGTTAAATCATCTGAAGAAGTTGCATTCATCTCATCAGTACGTCCTAATAGGTAGTCGGTTGATACGTGGAGTACGTCAGCGACTTTTTGGAGGTTTTCTGATTTAGGGTTATTATCATCCCAGCGGTAAATTGCATTTTCTGCAAGTCCGGCTTTTGAGGCTAAAGTCTTCAGCGATAAACCGCGTTGTTGAGCCACTTCTTTTGTTCTAGATACCAGTGTCATATTATTAAATCCTATTGTCTAGACAAGAAAAGTATTAAACTTGTAAATTAAAGTGTTGACAAGTTACAAGTTTGTAGTTATACTAATTCTTGTAAGTTAGTTACTAAGTTTTAAGCAAAACAAAAACACCTAAAAATTTATCTATCTTGGCGGAGTGATAAGGTTAGTAGCCCTTTGTTTATGCTTGTTTATACTGCAATTATAGTATTAAATTTGTAACTTGTAAAGCAAACTTACAACTAGTTATATAGAACTTACTAAGTTTTGTAGGAAAGGAGGCAACATGACAGAACAGATGATTGTAGACGCAGCAAAGATGTTCAAAAAATGCGTCAAAGACGGTCTATTCGACCGAGATATGACACAACGTGATCTAGCTAATGCAGTTGGTGTTACAGAAGCAGTATTGAGTTTAGCGATTAACACCTACGCAGTGAACAAACAGTCTCGCGAGGTTCGTGCAAAAGTTAGACAGTTGCTAGATATTCAAGATATTTAAGGAGGTGAAAAATGTCATTTGACGCAACTAAGAATTATTTGCAAAAGGAAATTCAAATTGAACTAAAAGGCATCACGTCAGAAACGTTCAATAAACATTATCGCAGTGATAAGAATTTTCCTAAACCAATATTTGATACACCACGCAAGAAGGTTTGGGACGGACGAGCATTAGTATATTACTTCGATAAAAAGTCAGGAAGGTAAGCAATATGCAAAGTGAAGTACAGGTATTTAATTTTGAAACAAGTAGAGTGAGAACTCTTAATTTAGAAGATGTGATTTGGTTTGTGGGTAAAGATGTTGCTGAAACTTTGGGTTATTCAGATTTGAATAAGGCCATTGCAATGCACGTTGATGACGAAGATAAAAAACTCAACGACAAAACGTCTTTGAGTTTCGGTCAACGTGGAGCAACATTAATCAACGAATCAGGTCTCTACTCACTAATCCTATCAAGCAAACAGCCTAACGCTAAAAAGTTCAAACGTTGGGTCACATCAGAAGTATTACCAACAATCAGACAAACAGG
This sequence comes from Leuconostoc sp. BM2, assembly GCF_002095565.1. Taxonomy (NCBI): domain Bacteria; kingdom Bacillati; phylum Bacillota; class Bacilli; order Lactobacillales; family Lactobacillaceae; genus Leuconostoc; species Leuconostoc sp. BM2. Next base: position 24,075 of record NZ_MOWQ01000027.1, read on the forward strand.
TGGTTATCAATTAACACCTAAAGATCCCATGCAAGTTTTGGAACTGATGTTTCAATCATTAAAAATGCAAGATTATCGACAAGAGCGTTTGGAGCGAAAAATCAATTCAATTCAATACTCACAAACAATTAGTGGTGATCAAGAATTAGTATTACGACAAATTAGAAATGACAAAGCAATTCAAATTCTTGGATATAAGGGTAACGCACGTTATCAAGCATTATCGAGAATAGTATTTGCTCGTATTTCAAAAGAGTTTAAAAGTAAATTTAGCATTCCACGATATAATGCGCTGCTCGCAAAAGATTTTGAGAAAGCAAAACGCTACCTTATGAAATGGGAACCAGATGACGCATTCGCATACCGAATCGCTTATCGAAAAGGAGTAAACCAGTGAAACAACCAAATGTAGAAATTATTACGCAGTTAGCAATCCACAATATCAAGCAAAAGGAATTAGCTAGAAAGATCGGCGAGCGTGAAGATGAAACAAGTCGTGCAATCAATGGAGAAGAAGCACAACGCTTCGAAAGAATCAGAAACAAAATCTTTGATTACTTCCAGATCAATTAACTTCCCACAGATTAGAGATAACGTGGGCAATGTGATTAGCTGGAGTTGGCGTGAAATTAGAAAATGGGAGGTATGTATGTGGTTTTTACAAGCAATAGCTAGTGTAATTATCGGAGGAATGATTTTCATTACAGGTATGACTGTTGGTTACACTAAGCATGAACATGAAACGAGGAAACGCCTATGAAAGACGCATTAACTATGCTGGGCGGTGACATTCAACATGATCCAGATGGTTATCGAGTAGAGTTATATGATATTGGCGGTCGTGGATATCACAAAGAGCGATTTAGCACAGAGCAAGCAGCGTTCGATGCAGTAAATGAGAATGCTGATGAATTGCGAGAAATTGCAAAGTATATCGTCACACAGCAATATGAGCAGGTATTTAATGATGAATAACACAGTGGGTAAGATTGAACGCATTTATGGCGATTTAAAAAATATTGTTGATGAGATTCCGGCTAAAAATAAAACAGCTAAATATTACGGTAAAGATGCTTTGAGTTTGATTGACATAATGATTAGGAGGTTGTCTGATGAATAGATTGCGTGAACTTCGTAAAGAGCGTGGGCTTAAAATATCTGAATTGTCTAATGAATTAAATTTAGTAGGAGCCGATGCCGTTGGAAAATATGAGCGGGGCGAACGTGAACCAAATATTCACAGACTGATAGCACTAGCCGATTACTTCCACGTCTCCATAGATTATCTGGTTGGAATGAGTGATGTTAGATGAACAGATTGAAAGAGTTGAGATTAGAACGTGAATTAACTTTGAAATATATGGAACTCGGAACAGGCATCAAGCGTTCAACTTATAGTGACTACGAAAATGGTAAAAGTGAACCAAAATTGGCAACATGGGAAATACTTGCTGACTACTTCAACGTAACACCGCAATATCTAGTGGGGTGGGTTGATGAATAAGGTAGATGTCTATATGAGAAATTTTGTTCATCACATAAGCAAACCGCAAGATGTATATATGATTAATTTTGTTAATAGTATAAATAAATCACAAGACATATATATGGTAGGTTTTGTTGTTCACATGAACAAATCACAAGACATCTATATGAAAAGTTTTGTTGATCACATGAACAAACCACAATATGTGTACATGCAAAGTTTTGTTGATAATATGAAAAAACTACAAGATGTATACATGATTAATTTTGTTAATCACATGAAAAAATCACAAGACGTATATATGGGACATTTCGTTGACCACATGAACAAACCACAATATGTGTACATGGGACATTTTGTTAATAGCATGAACAGACCATCAGAAAGATACGTTAATTACAACTAGGAGAAAGCAAAAATGAACAAAATAGAACTAACTTACAAGCGTAATTCAGCCAATAAATTTGATTTTAAGGCAATTCAAAACGGAAATTTGATCTATGGAAAAACTTATTCTCCAAAAGAAGACGATAACCAAGTGCTTATGGGTGAAATTTTGGTACAGACAGCACAGGAGTGGGCAGACAAAGAAATTGAAAGAAATCCTGAATTTAAGTGGCATAGTTTTGAAGAATTTAAAGAGTGGATTGGTAACGCACAGCTTAGAAAAGAAGCAAGTAAACGATATGATGATTTGATGTTCAAGGAGTGATATGTCAATGAATGAATCATAAGAACACTACCAGAGTTAGATTGTATAGACTACAACAGGAGATTAGTCAATGACTGAAACATACGAAGTAACACAAGAACAATACGACAAAATTATGGCACTAGCTGATAGTGAATATCCACTACTAACGCTTGCTAATCGTCACGATAAATATTCAGATTTCCTTGAATCAATCACGACAGAAGAAGAATTAGCATTAGCTCGCTATATGGGTGGGGATGAACGAGTTTT
>NZ_MOWQ01000028.1:0-23312 GCF_002095565.1 Leuconostoc sp. BM2
CTGAACCAGTCACCGATGGTAAAGGTGCTGTTGGAAAATAAAAACTAATTCACGGCGCATCATCCATCTAAGTATAAATTTTATACTCAGAGCATGTAGGAGCTACCTACGAATAATAATATAAGGATAACAACATGTACGAACAATTACATCACACAGATGAAGAACTCAATCAAACTATCGCACAATCCGGTCGCCACATCTTATTCTTATCGGCCGACTGGTGTGGTGATTGCAAAGCAATTAAACCCTTTGTTCAAAATATCAAAGATACGGTTACAACTACTGCAGATTGGATTGATGCAGACCGTGATGATAACATTGACTTTGCTACGAGTCATAATATGCGAGGCATCCCATCTTTTGTTTTATTTGAAAATGGAAAAGAAATTTCTCGTGTCGGTCATGGTGAACGCTTAACGCCAAAACAAGTACTGGATTGGTATCAAAGTACAATATAAAAACCACTGTCTCGTTTTGAATTGAACCTGATAACTCGGACAATTTATTGTCACCAAGTTATCAGGTTCAATTAAGTTTGACAGTGGTTTTTACTTTTCTGTTTTAGTAATAAAGGACTGAACAATATCAGCAGGAATAGCAAATCCCATTCCTTCAACACTTGTACCATCAGTCGATGAAACAATTTTTGAGGAAGTAATGCCGATAACCTGTCCTTTCAGATTAATTAACGGTCCCCCAGAGTTACCAGGGTTAATAGCCGTATCGGTTTGAATTGCCGTCGTAGCAGATGAACCTGTTTCTTCTGCTGTAAGTTCTCGACGTGGTGCTGAGACGATGCCACTAGTTAATGAAGTAGCATAATCCGATCCTAAAGGTGACCCAATCGCTAATACTTGTTGCCCTGCTAGTAGTGATTTAGAATTACCAAATGATGCGGATACTTTGATGTCAGTCGCTTTGGCCTTTAACAACGCTAAATCTTTTGTTGTATCAGTGCCGACAATAGTTGCTTCAACTTTTTTCCCACTAGCCGTAATTAACTGCAATTTATCCGAATCAGCAACAACGTGATTGTTTGTAATAATGTAGGCATACCCATCAGCAATCTTATAAACAACACCAGATCCTTCAGAAGCTGTTTCAAGCTCTGAACTACTGCTTTGTTCTTCTTGATTAAAGAATGATGACCACCCATCACTAAGCGTTGCTGCTTTTTGCAAGTTTTGCACCGTAACAACAGCATTTTTCACCTTATTGTAAGCTGTCGTTGCCGTATCACTACTTGTGTAAGCGGTAGTCGCCACCGTTGTAGTTCCGGCTGAATTCGAAGTTTTTGACTGTTTGGTTGTTTGTTGAAACCATGAGTTTGATTGCATACCTGAATATACCGTCAAACTGGCGACTAATGCTGAAACGATTGCAACGACAAAAAGAGAATATTTTTTCCTCCATTTTGGTTCCCTGTCGCTCAAAAAATTGTCAGTGAACATATTTGTTACGTTTATCATATTTAATCAACATAAATTATAGATTAAAGTGGTAAAGCAATCCTAAAAATAGTACCTTGTGGGATATTATCCAACACTGTTATTTTACCACCATGAGCCTGCACAACCCATTCGGCAATGGATAAGCCTAAACCAGTGCCACCTGTTTCACGATTACCAGTTTTATCTTCACGATAAAAGCGATCGAAAACATGCTTCTTGGCTTCATCACTGATGCCACGACCTGTATCAGCAACACTTAATATGAATTTTTTTTTTTTCGATACCGGCCGTGACAGCAACCGTTGCCCCTTCATCTGAATACTTTAATGCGTTATCAAGCAGCAATACCAACAATTGATGAATTCGTTTTTGATCAATCAAAACATCTTGACCGACATCAACATCCAAAGTGACCGTTTTACCATCAAACTGCGCCATTTCTTCGTAGGGTGCAATGATATTGCTGAGAAATTCCGACACATTCGTTGGCTTTTTCTCAATTTTCGTCATATTTGAACCTGATTTTGCCAATGTTAACATATTATTGGTTAATGATGTCAATCGACGAACTTCTGACAGTGACAAAATAATGGCATTTGATTGATCTCGCACAGTTGCCTCAGGCTTCATCAGCATGTTTTCCAGCTTACCTTGTATGACCGCCATTGGTGTCCGCAACTCATGTGCCGCATTATTGACAAAATCTTGTTGTTGCTGCCAAGATTTCAATATCGGTCGCATATTGAAACGTGAAATAATATAGGAAACCAACACTGCTAGTAAGCCAAACAATCCAAAGGACCAAAACAGAACTTTTTTGAAGTGAGCCAAATTAATCATCGTATCCGTCACATTTACCATGATTAAACCATTAGCGGCGGTTGTACCATAAATTTTCACCGCATTTTTTTTGAACTTAACACCAACCACACGATAATAGTTACCAGCGATTTTACGCGTCTCAGCTTTATCCACCATCAGTGATGATTTAAATTTAACAGTTTTTTGCAGAAATTTCGGCAAAACCATTTGCTGCGGGTCAGTGGTTGTATCATCAATAATCAACTTACCCTTTTTATCAAACAGCCATATATTAGCTCGTGTATTGGAATTTTCAATAGGTTGTGATTTTTTAACATCATTTTCAGATGTAGATAACAAACCTTGACCGTCGTACATATTGATACTCTGGTTAATTGCATTATCAGCACTTTGAAAAACCGTTCGTGTATACGATAGAAAAATAACACCGGCCAAAATTGAAAAGATAACAAAAAAGCTGGCGAGGAGCCAAATAAATCCGCGGACTTGCTGCTTTTTGTTAATAATACTAGGCATCGCTTACCTCTAAAATAAATCCAATATTTCGCAGCGTTTTAATTAAGTCATTTTGACCAACTGCCTCTAGTTTACGACGTAAATTATTCAAATAAATATTAACAACATTGATTGTGGTATCAGAGTCAATACCCCAAACGCGATCAAATATTTGATCACGCGTCACGATGATGTTTTTGTTTTGGGCTAAATAAGTTAGTATATCAAATTCTTTACCAACCAATTTAACTTGTTGCCCATGAACCTGAACACCCCGATTTTCCAAATTAATTAGCACGTCACCAACTGTAATTGTATTATCTTCAGAGTAAACACCTGATCGACGCAACAAAGCTTTCACTCTGACTAGTAATTCCTCACGGTGGAAAGGCTTGGTCAAATAATCGTCAGCACCAACGTTAAAACCTTCTATCTTATCATCCAACGAACTTTTGGCTGTCAAAATAAGAACTGGTGTTTCAATGTTGTGGTGCCTTAGGTTTTTAATGACCTCAAGACCATTTTCACCAGGTAACATTAAATCAGAAATAATAAGATCGTACGGCACTTCTTGTGCCTCGAATTCACCATCCAATCCATCTGTAACCGCGTGAACATCAGCAAAATCCTGCAAAAAGCCGACAACATTATCAGCCAAATTGACATCATCTTCAATTAATAATATTTTGATTGCTTTAGACATTTTCATATCTCCATTGTACCTGTTTTATGTCACCATTGTACGAATTCAAAGTTAAAAGGAAGTTAAATGACATAATATGTCATTTTACCATAATTCCAATATTTTCCGTTGTGTTCAAACTCCTATATAAGTGAATATACACCAAAAATAAGGTATTTATCGTTTTAAAAGCTGGACACAATCTGATAATGTGTCCATTTTAAATGAAAAAATAACTCATATAATATGATTAATGGTGTCTCAGGAGATAGAATACAATGTCGAAAAATGCAAGTCGTGAAGCAACTCAAGACAAAATTCTTGAAACTGTTATTGACATACTTCGCGAAGTCCCAATATCAAAAATCACAGTTGCCGAAATTTCTAGACGTGCCAACATCAATCGTAAAACATTTTACAAATACTTTGATACGCCTACGCAAGTTCTCCTTGTCCGGCTAGAAGATAAGATTTTATCTGAAATTTTGTATGATTTAACTCAGCAAACTTGTGATCCGGTTGGTCATACACTTGACGTCACTAATCATAAACAAACAAAAATTGTGCTCAACGTCTTAATTCGTTATCGTGAAGCAATCACTGCTGCCTATCAAAACGCGGGTGGCCTAGATTTTGAATTATTTGATGATTTCCTTGCACGTCTCCGTCGTGATTGGCTACCATTTAAAAATTGCCACACTACCGAACAAAAATTTGTTGCCAACATTCTAAGCCAAATGTTAATTAAACTAATGGTCGACTGGCTAACAGCAGACGTTCTTTTACCAGTACCGCAGCTTTTACACCGCGCTGATATTTTATTCAAAACGTCGATATCAGATTTAAATCAACCTCAAAACCGATAAAATCGGTTTTTTTATTTCAATCCAACACTAATTCTCAGAGCGTGGGCAACCTGTTGCATTTCCTTAGAGTTAGCCTGAATATGAGCGATTTTGTCTCGTAGTCGTCGTTTGTCAATTGTCCTAACTTGTTCCGCTAGTATGACTGAATCTTTTTTCATTCCACCCAAATGTGCAGGGAGTAAAACATGCGTCGGTAACTTTGGCTTAGTAATCTGTGATGTAATCGCCGCTATAATTGTTGTTGGTGAATTTGCATTACCAACATCATTTTGAATAATCAAAACCGGTCGAACACCAGATTGTTCAGATCCAAGTCCCTGTTTGAGATCGGCGTAAAAAACATCGCCTCGCATTACTGTTTGTTGCTCTATTGTCATAATATTCTCGCTTTAATATGTACACGCCATTTGGCGCTTTGTTTTATTAGTATTGTCTAGGCAATCTTAACCCTAACGTTGTTAAAATCTCATGTGGAATAGAATTTGCATAATTTGCAACATCTTCTACCGTAATTTGCTGATCACCATCTTGACCAATCAATGTAACTACTGTACCGACAGGATACATTTTATCTAATGTTATCACAATTTGATCCATTGTGACACGTCCAATCACATGTTCAATATGCCCGTCAACTAATACTTTCATTCCTGACATGCGGCGTAAATAGCCATCGGCATAACCAATTGGTAGCGTAGCCACCCATTGTGGTTTTTCTGCTGTATATGTTGCGCCATAGCTTACAGATTCGCCAGTTTCTAAGCAGTGTACCGAACCGATTTTTGATTTTAGCGAGAGCACAGGTGACAACTTAAAAGGCATTGTCAATTCAGGTGTTCCGGGATTGTATCCGTATAACACTGATCCAACGCGAATTGTATTGGTATCAATTTCATTGTGATGCCAAATTGCTGAACCCGAATTAGCCAAGTGCCAATAGGTCTCGGGAATATTAGCAGCCTCTACCCAGTGATAAAAGTTTTCCACTTGTTTTTTGTAGTAAGCCACATTATTGTCGTCTGCGGTTGCAAAATGCGTGAATACCCCTGACAAAACGAGCTGTTCAGAAGATTGAATCATATCATAGAGCGATTTAACTGACGCTGCAGAATGTGCACCCATTCTCCCCATACCAGTATCAACTGCTAGTTGAACAGGTAACTGTTGACCTTGCTTAATTTGCGTAATAGCTTCTTCTAACCACGCAATCGTCCCGACAGCAGGTGCTAGTCGATATGTCACCATTATTGGTGTCTGCTTAACATCTTGAACGCCTAGTAAAGTGATGGTTACATTCTCTTGTGGGAATTGTTCACGTAAGGCAACACCTTCCCCCACTGTTGCAACGGCGAAATCCGTTACACCAATATCTAATAGTGCTTGTGCAACAGCGTGCACACCATGCCCGTATGCATTAGCTTTTACCACCGCTATTAAACGTTTTGCCCCCGCGTGATTCATCACTTTTTTCGCATTTTCTTGTATGGCCTTCAAATCAATCTCAAGCCATGTGGGCCTCAAATTTAAAATTTCATCATTTGTCATGATAAAACACCTCTTTTTGGCAATAATTTTGCACTTATTTTTTCCCAAATTGTCAAGCGCTCAATAATAACGATTGTGTTAACTTGATCACCACTATGCGTTATTGCAACATAAGTATGGTAGGGAAAATTTTTAACAATCATAACTGGCCGTCCATTAATCTCATTTAGGATTTCAATGTCTTGCCAATGGACTTTTTCACCAATACCATAACCAGTTGCTTTTGAAAAAGCCTCTTTAGCCGAAAACCTGCCTGCAACAAATTCAGAAAAATGTTTGCCATTTCGCAGCTTAGCCGCTTCTTGCTCTGCTGGCGTCAATATCGACAGCATGAAGTTTGATTGTCGGTCCACAATTTGTCTCACGCGACTAATTGATTCCGTATCGTTTCCAATTCCTATTATCATGTCTCTATTGTAGCAAAAGGTCAAGCAATGACAACATTAATTTGTCTCGCTTAACCTTTTGCGTTCCTGTTTTATTTAAAATTAGCCAAGTTATTAGTCGTTGGCATCAGATTTTGCCATTTTTTCGATAAATAATTATTGTTTATCTTGTATTTAGGTGCTTGATAGCCTTTGTCAAAGAAAGGTTTGAGTGCCTGATCGGTTGCAAGCCAACCACGCCAGCCCATATGAATGGTATCCTGCATGAAATATTTTTTCCCACCATCGTGTGAAAAGTCAGCAATGTGGTTAAAGCCTTGCGACTTTAATTGCTTTTTAACTTTGTTAACACTCTGATAGTACATTTTAGTATTTAATCCAGTATATTTTGACCATTTTTGATTCACAGGCTGAATAATGAACAAGACATCTGTGTGTTCTTTAGCGAACTCTTGCAAAACTGCTTGAAAATCACCATATTCTTCTGACTGACGGTAATCAAAATTTGTCTGAGATTGCGCTAAACGCTTCAATCTTGGCTTAACACGCTGTTTAAAGAAACTATTTTTAATACCAAATGGATTATTATCTGTTTGCTTTTTAGCAAGCTTATCCGCCTGTTTAATCAAAAGGCTTTGATTATCAGCATTTGGCAATCTTTTTAACGATGGCTTAACTTTTTTGTTCCAGTTATTGGTCAACGTTATATTAGAGAACAATTGATCTTCACGAACTAACATACGATTGCGAATTATCAACATATTCTGATCAGTTTCTGAAAGTGGTTGATTATTCTTAATTTTAGTGATCAGGTGGGCATAAAAATCACTATCGCTCACTTGCTTTTGTTGCAATAATCGCCGCGCAATAAACCGATCAGTGGGTGTTATTTTAGTAATATTACGCAACCAATTGACCGTTTGTAAAGGTGAGTAAAATTCCGGAAATGCCCATTTTGTATTGCGCTTAGTGAACCATTGCTGGGAGATCACAAAGACCGCCTGCTTTTTATGCAATGCCGGTGTCATTTCCTGCATCCCCAAATAATGCGTTAATGACTCTGTTCCTGCTTGCCCAAGTAAAAATGGTCGATAATTCCGGTCATATTTCTCTGCTAACATGCTGGGATGCATGGTATCTAGGCGCAATAATTCACTTGACCCAAAGAATGGCACATAATGTGTATTTGGATCATTAAATGCATGCATTTTGACAGTTTCACCCTTAAACACATTTTTCGAGAACGAAACTGATGCCTCTTGAATATCTTTATTTGAGATTTGACTTAATGAAAATGGTACTAATAACAGCACAGTAACCATGACAAATGCCAAAATTACCGGACCAAAAATCCACCACAGCCCCCGCTTTTTATTCATCGTATTAACCCATCAAAGATTCTACTTTAGCAATCACCTTATTAGGCGTGTTCCAATCATTACGATCAAATTCTGAAACTGGCGCTTGAATATCAAACTTAGTTTCCAAATCAAGTAACAATTCAACAGTTGCCATTGAGTCTAACAACCCGCTTTCAAAAAAATCATCATCCATTTGATCTGAAATATCTTCACCAATAATAGTGTTTAAAATTTCTACAACTTCTGCTTTTACATCCATGTTATTTCTCCTGTAAATTATTTTATGTTACTCAAGATTAATGGTGTTGATGGAACCACAAAGTGTCCAAGAAACCACTAAAGAGTAAGAAACTCAACATCACGACGTGGAACGTCAAAACAATGGCAAACGCTTCTGTAAACTTATTATGCGGCACATGGTGCTTTTTTTTGTAACGCAGCCATGCATCGTTGACTACTAGGCCTACCCCATGGAATAAACCATAGGCGATGTAATACCAAGTTAGTCCGTGCCAAAACCCCATTATCAACATATTGGCAATATAAGCAACATTGGAAGTCGTCACTCTGCTCTTAAACCATTTGTTCTTCATCATCATGAAGACTAGTCTCATGAAGACAAAATCACGGAACCAAAATGACAATGTCATATGCCAACGATTCCAAAATTCTTTCAAGTTTTTTGACAAGAATGGTAAATTAAAGTTCATCGGTACTTCAATGCCCATGACATAACCAGTTGCAACTGCAAACAGCGAGTAACCAGCAAAGTCGAAGAACAAATCCAATCCATACGCATACATAACACCAATTAACCACCAAGACCATCCACCATTTGCATGCGCCGATAGCATTGCCATGTGTTCAACTCTTGGTAGAAGCAGCGTACCAAAAATGTAGGATAAAACAAACTTGTACAAAAATCCTAGGAAGAAAAAGTGAACTGCTTTGCTAAGCATGTCTATGTATTTTTCTCGCGCAGGTACACTATTGATATCTTTCACAAAGCGACAATATCGGTCGATTGGTCCAGATGAGATTGTTGGCATGAAAAGCATGAAACGTAGGAATAGCCAAGGATTAAATTCCTTAATAGTCCCATCACGCGTTTCCATAATCATAGCAACCGATCGGAATGTTAGATATGAGATTCCCATAAACCCTAGCAACGTCGTAACATGTGTCCAATGTGCAGCAGGAGCAATTTTTACGAGTGCCAGTGGTACAATCGCCAAGACTGTTGTGCCATAAAATACCCAGCTATTGTTGGCTTTTTTACGATATATCGTGTAAGCCCAGACCAATAGCCATTGCCAGATCATATAACCAATTAAAGCAAAACCTTCATGATATTTATGACCATCAAACATCAAAAAGATAAACACAACTGAAACTAGTACTTCATACCAAGCAAAACGCTTACCAAAGTACAAGCCGATGGCTAAAGGTAGTAATGCTAATAACAAAATAATAAAATACTTTGGATCAGCATAAGGTTGTAAATTAAGCATCCCCATTCACCTCGGCAATCAATCCCTTTAAATCAATTTTACCGTTAGGTGTTAGCGGCATCGCCTCTCGATAGATAAAACGACTAGGTACCATGTAAGGCATCATGATTTCTTTCAATTCGTCTTTAATGGCAGTAGTTAATTGCATGGGTTTTTCAAATGAGTTGTCAACGGCAACAATGACAGCCAACAATTGTTTCACTTTGCCCTCGGCATCATAGCGCGGCACTGCAGCCGCTTGCGCAACAAAGTGACTTTGTTGCAACTGTTGTGCAACTTCTTCTAGTTCAATTCTGAAGCCGTGCAACTTTATTTGAAAGTCACTGCGACCACGATAATGCAACAATCCTGAGGCATCCATTGTTGCCAAATCGCCGGTTTTATAAGCCTGCTGACCATCAATTTGTGTGAAAGCTTGTGCTGTTTTTTCAGGATTATTAAGATATCCCTTTGAAACAGATGGCCCACAAATCACAATTTCACCAGTTTCACCGACTGGTACGTCTTGCCCATCTTGGTCTTGAATTTTAATTGTTGTATCAGCCTTAACGTAGCCAATTGGCATCTTATCATTTGCAGCAATAACCGCCTCAGTAATTGGCAAACCAGAAACCGCTACCGTCGCTTCTGTTGGACCATAGGTGTTATATACTGTTGCATTTGGAAAACGTGATAGTAACTTTTGAGCAGTTGTACTCGTCAGCACTTCACCACAGAAAAGAAAATGCGTCAACTGTGGTAAATTTTCTTGTGTAAAATTAGGATCCAGCAAAGCGACATCAGCAAACGACGGCGTCGAAACCCAAATGTTGAGATCCAATGTTGGCAATGTTGCGAATAATGTTTTGAAATCATCTGCCGTTTCTTTTGGCAGCGCTTTTAGTGTGCTGCTAGACAACAGTGCCGGCGCCCAATCCATAACCGATAAGTCAAATGAATAAGGTGGCTGTGACAAAACTTGGCTGTTTTCTGGCCAATGGAAGTCATCACCCAACATCCAATCTGCAAAACTAATTAAGTTACGATGTGAAATCTGAACACCTTTGGGTTTTCCCGTTGTACCTGATGTAAAGATGATATAGAAATTTTCGTCAGCCGCAACTGAATGTGTTATTTGATATGGTGTTTCTTCGTCAAAAATGTGGCTCAGTTCTTTTGGATCAATAACTGGCACTGACGTAATCGTAATCGGTAACATATCGACTGCAATCACAAGTGCTGGTTTTCCAATCTCTAATATATCGGTTAGACGCTCATCCGCAGAACTCTTGTCAACTGGAATATAAGCATGTCCTGATTTGACACTGCCCAAAAAGCTAGCAAGCATCTCAAATTGTTGTCCACCATAAACCATAATTGGTGCCCCAGTTGGTAGATTAAGACTATCAATATAAGCAGCTAGACTATCTGACGCTGACTTCAGTTGAGCATATGTATGTGTGCGTCCTAATTCATCATACGCAATCAAGTCACCAGTCTTTTGCGCAATTGCATCAATTTGATTAATAACGTTATTAATCATGTTAAATTCCCCCATTTAAAACTCGTTATAGATAAAGTGTCCCTCACCAACACCTGAATAACCATAAAGGTATAATAATACCAGAATGATTATGAAATAAAAGAGCGTACGACCAATGAAATTAACTATTGGACGCTGAAAAAACTGTTTTATCATTCAAAATACCCCCATCTGAATGGATTAATGTATAATCGAAGTAACAAAAAAATACAGCCACAACGACATAATGGAATTAATTATAACACATATGTTCCAAAATGTTAATATTGTGTTTCAATACTGGAGCGACATGAGTAAAAAAATAATCAATATCACTGCCAAATTAGATAGATTCGTCCTCAAAAATAGGATGGTTAGTGCCGCTCTGCTGGCCATGCAACAGACACTTCCTCTACTAGCCATTTGTGTCTACGCACAGCTTATCTCGCAACTCATCTTGTCGCCAAATGCGTTATTCGTAACATTATTTAATTGGCGATTAAGAATACCTGCTACTTTCCAACTACAAGAAATGCTGTCACTATTAGAAGTATTTGTTCTCATGATTCTCGCAGCTACCTTTACTAAACAGTATTTGTCAATTCGTCAAGTGACAAATACTGTTTTACCCACTCTCACTAATTTTTTAGGCACTTATTTTTTATTTTTAGGTAAAGGTCAAACCCCAACCTATGATACTTCGCAATATTTGTTAGTCATATTGCTATCTTTCATCAGTTGTGAAAGTTTCTATTTTTATCAAAAATTCATCAGTCGTGACAATCCGCAACCTTTCGCTATCAGGTTTTTAATTTGGGCAGGCTTTGTTTTGTTAATTGATGTATCATTACATTTTGCTATTCAACGTAGCGTTGTTCGGTCCGCGTTGAGTACATTGTTGTCTAATAATTTTTTTACAACCTTTATTGGTCTTGTGATCGTTAGTATTGTAGCACCACTACTATGGTGGCTAGGAATTGGGTTACCGCATGAATTAATTAATAATCCTAGTACCATTAATGCTGTCATTAAAAATTTGGATACAATCTTAACAAACACAAATGCTACACTGCCTTATCCAACTAACCTTTATAGTGTTTATACAGCATTTTCGTTATTTGGTGGTGTTGGTAGTACATTAGCGATTAGCTTTATTCTGTTATTTTCCGTCCGTAAAAAGCGGCAGCACTTGGGTATGCTGTCGCTTCTTCCTAGCTTATTTAACAGTAATCAACTCCTATACTTTGGTTTACCGATATTTTTAAGGCCACTACTGCTGGTTCCAATGATTATGACAAGTTTACTTGGCACATTGATAGGTTATACAGCCATTGTGACACATCTCATTAAGCCAGCGACACTTTCAACGCCAAACACGACGCCAAGTTCACTTATTGGTTTCTTGGGTAGCAACGACAGCTGGTCCTTGCTTATCACCACTATCATTTTTGCACTGTCCGTAATCATTTACAGACCATTCATTGCCATAGAAACGTCCGAGGTCAGCTATGAGAAATAAACTAATTATCATATCGAGTCTTGTACTCATGGTTATCATTGGTTTTTTTGGACACGATTGGGTAACCCATACGAATAATAATCAAGCTAAAATTCAAAACTCACGAATGGCACCAATTATTTTTATTCCCGGATCTAGTGCCACAATTAATCGTTTTGATAATTTACTGAATAAATTAAATACTCCTAAATCAACACACAGTATTTTAAAGGTGCAAGTCAACACCGATGGGAAATTAGTTTATTCAGGCCATATTAGAGCTAATGATGAACAGCCATTTATCGTCATCGGTTTTCAAAACAATCAAGATGGCTATGATAACATCAAAAAACAATACCGCTGGTTAAATACGGCGATGGCAGATTTGCAAGAACGTTATCATTTTAGGAATTTTCAAGCAATTGGTCATTCAAACGGTGGCTTAATTTGGACTGGATTTTTGGAAAACTATTATAGCTCTGACAGTTTTAACATGACAACGCTCATGACGTTAGGCACGCCTTATAATTTTTCTGAAGTGACGCTCGCTCGTCGAACGGTAATGTTGACTGACTACATTAACAAAAGTAAAAAGCTCCCCAAAGGATTGTCGGTTTATTCAATCGCCGGAACAGAAGACTACACGGATGATGGTATTGTTCCGGTGCAAAGTGTCATCGCTGGGAAATATATCTTTCAAAAGCATGTTAAAGCTTATACTCAAATCACTGTTTCTGGTAGTGATGCCCAGCATTCCAGCTTACCAGAAAATACTGAGGTCGTTTCATTAATTCAAGAGTATTTGTTAGCTAACACAGATACTACTGGTCGCCCAACACCTTAAAAATTATGATATCAAAAAATCCTTGTATAGGTTGCTTAATCAACCTATACAAGGATTTTTTCGTTATTTCACACCAGCTTCTATCATCTTTTTGAGACGATATTGCATTTGTTCAAAGCATCGTTTATCATGCTTATCAATATCATATTTCAAAGCGCCTATCATTTGTAAGACTGCACGTTTGAATGAAGTTGATTTTGCTAAACTTAATTGGCTAATAGACTCTCGTAAACCAACAATAACTTCTGGGTTATACGTATTTGTAGCAATATCTATGGGTTTTTCATCATCATCGACCCAAATCATTTGTTGACAAAACTGTGCTTTTTCGGTGTTATGATGTCGTAACAAATCAATGGCGCGATTTGAAAGCGCGGTAATAAAGTAAGTCGAAAATTTTGCGCGTGGGCAACTTACTTCGTATTTTTTCACGCAACGCATTAATATTTCTAATCCCTCAGAATACCAATCGTCTTTTTTAATATGCCCACTTATTTTTCGCTTATGAACGCTAAAAATAGCAGGTCTTAAATGTTTTATTAGCACATTGTACGCACAATCATGTCCTTTTTGCGCTGCAATCACTGTGGCTAACAACCTATCTTTCGTCAATATCATGCTCCCGTATGTCAGCATACATGAACAGAATATCAGATGATTATTATCGTATTATTCTGTTTATTTGGTATGCGTATTATAACGGATGACGTGAATTATATCCTTGATATATCAATAAACTAGCTGCAACACTGGCATTCAGGCTTTGAACATGACCAATCATTGGAATTGTCAACATGCCATCTACCTTTTTCTTCAAAAGCGGTGATATGCCTTTCCCCTCGTTACCAATGATTAAAGCAGTAGCACCTTTGGCATCCCAATGACGATAATCTTCACCAGACATGTCAGTGCCAAATATCCAGACCCCACGCTTTTTTAGTGATTCGACGACTGTTGCCAAATTAGTCACACGAGCAACTGGCACGTGTTCAATAGCACCCGTGGATGTTTTGGCCACAGTCGCGGTCAGTTGAACCGCGCGACGTTTAGGAATGATAATACCGTGAACACCAGCAGCGTCGGCGGTTCTTAAAATCGATCCCAAATTATGCGGATCCTCAATGCCATCTAAAATCAAGAAGAATGGCGCCTCATTTTTTTGATTAGCTTGATCAAATAAATCATCAACTGAAGCATACTCAAAAGCAGCAACACTGAGCACAATACCTTGATGGTTCCCCCCATCAGTTAATTCATCTAACTTTGACTTAGGTGCTTGCTGTACGACCAATCCCCTTTTTTTGGCAAGTTGCAACACTTCATTGCGAATTTTATCTTGCAATCCAGTCTGCACCCAAACCTTGTTGATTTCTTGTTTGCTTTTTAGTGCTTCAACACTGGCATGGTGACCATAAATAAATTCACCTGCTTCATCACGTTTCATTTTGTTATTCTCCCAGTCTCAATTTCGTCAAAAATCCAAGCCATTAACGTTTGCAGTCGTTCTTGACGATTAGACAAATATAAATAGCCAAATAATGCTTCAATACCCGTCGAAATTCGATACGTGACAACATCAGTATTTTTAGCTTTCGTGTGTGATTTAGCGTTTCGGCCACGTTTGAAGTAGACTAACTCGTCCTCGGAAAGGATTTGTTCGTCTGACATTCGTTGAAAAATTGCAGCGTGAGCTTTTGCCGACACATAGTGCTTACTTCTTTTTTGGAGGTCATTTACCTTTGTCAAACCCATAGCTAACAAATGCTGTCGCACTTCTAATTCATAAATTGCATCACCAATATAAGCCAATGCCAATCCATTCATTTGTTCGTAGTTTAAATTATGCATAATTTAATTATACGCAATTATGATAGATTGCGTATAACTTTTCCAACATTGTTCTGCAGAACAGTAATTAGTTTACCTCAAAAAGCATAAAACACATACCTATTTGGCATAATCGGCATCATTTTTGGCATAACGTGCAAATATACCTGTATATTTTTTCCTTTGAATCAAAAAAGCCACTCATTTTTCTAATGAGTGGCTTTTATCAACATCATAATTTAATCTTCAAATGCCTTAGCGACATCATCTAATTTTGGAATGTCGGGTGTATCTTCAGTTTCAAGTTCAGGTTGTGCGATAACATCACCAACAACCTTACTCTTAATCTTACGATATTCCGCCATACCCGTTCCGGCAGGAATAATCTTTCCAATAATAACGTTTTCTTTCAAACCAACTAGTGGATCATTTTTGCCACGAATAGCAGCATCAGTCAAGACACGTGTTGTTTCTTGGAATGACGCAGCTGACAAGAAGGAATTTGTTTCCAGAGCAGCCTTCGTAATACCAAGCAACACTGGACGAGCCGTAGCTGGCACAAGACCTTCAAACAATGCTGGTTCATTAGCACGCTGGAAATCAGCAATATCCATCAACGTACCTGGCAATAAGTCTGTTTCCCCCGGATCCATCACACGCACTTTACGCAACATTTGACGAATCATAACTTCAATATGCTTATCAGAAACTTCAATACCTTGTAAACGATAAACTTTTTGAATTTCTGTCAGCATGTATGACTCTGTCGTCAATGTGTCTGTAACAGCTAGTAATTCTTTAGGATCAATTGGTCCTTCGTTGATAGCATCACCACGTTGGATGTCGTCACCTTCTGCAAAACGCATGCGCGCAGTAAGTGGTAAGGTGTACGTACGCGTATCTGTTTCGCCTTCAATAGTGACAGCCTTCGTACGCTCTGCTGGATTTTCTTCAATTGCAGTCACAACACCAGTCACTTCAGAAATTTCTGCACGTCCCTTAGGAATACGTGCTTCAACAATTTCTTGGACACGAGGCAAACCTTGCGTAATATCATTACCACCGGCAACACCACCAGTGTGGAAGTTACGCATTGTCAATTGCGTACCTGGTTCACCAATTGATTGCGCAGCAACGGTTCCCACGGCTTCACCAACTTCAACTTCTTCACCAGATGCTAAGTTACGACCATAGTCGAGTACTGAAACACCGTGTTCTGTTGTTGACGTAAAGACAGAACGAATTGTCACTTCTTCGATACCGGCATTGACAATCGCTTTGGCAACATCTTCATCAATCATTTCGTTACGAGAAACAATCTTTTCACCAGTTTCTGGATCAAACACTGACTTCATCGCATAACGTCCCAAAATACGGTCGTAAAGTGGTTCAACAACTGACGTGCCATCCATAATTGCTTTAACTGCAACACCACGATCAGAATCATTATCGAATTCACGAACAATAACATCTTGCGCAACATCGACTAGTCGACGCGTCAAGTAACCTGAGTTGGCTGTCTTCAAGGCTGTATCTGACATTCCCTTACGGGCACCGTGAGTCGAAATAAACATTTCCATCACTGTCAAACCTTCTCGGAAGTTGGCTGTAACTGGCAATTCAATAATTTTACCACCAGGTCCAGCCATCAGACCACGCATACCAGCCAATTGAACGAAGTTTGAAATGTTACCACGAGCACCTGAGTCTTGCATCATGAAAATTGGATTAGTTGGTTCAAATGATTCAATCAACTTATCTTGAATGATATCTTTAACCTTTGTCCAAATTTCAGTAACTCGTTGGTAGCGCTCAGCATCGGTAATCAAGCCTCGACGGAATTGCTTCGTTACAGTAGCAACTTGATTATGCGCATCTTCAAGAATAGCAGGCTTTTCTTTCAAGTCTGTCACGTCAGTCATGGCAACTGTCAAACCAGATTCTGTTGATTTTTCATAACCCAAGTCTTTCATGCGGTCCAGCAATAGTGACGTCTCAGTCACCTTGTAGCGCTTGTAGACTTCAGCAATAATGTCTGACAAGAAACCCTTCTTGAAAGCACCAATTATTGGTGTATCAGCTAAATGATCGTGAATATCTTCCCCAGCATCAATAAAGAAACGATCATCAACGCCCTTAAAGTTATCCTCAGATGGTTCGTTAATATAAGGAAAATCAGTCGGCAAAATCTCATTAAAAATTAGTTTTCCAACAGATGTCACCATAATTTTAGAACGTTGTTCATCTGAAAATGGCTTTTCAATTGGGAATGATGAAGTTTGGATACCAACCCGAGTGTGATAATGAACCACTTTACTTGCAAAAGCAATTCGTGCTTCATCAACGCTAGAGAAAATCATTCCTTCGCCTTCACGACCGGCTTCTTCAGTAGTCAAATAGTAGTTTCCAATAACCATATCCTGTGATGGCGCAACAATTGGCTTTCCATCTTTAGGTGCCAAAATATGCCCAGCAGCAAGCATTAACAAACGTGCTTCGGCTTGCGCTTCATCAGACAATGGGACGTGAATCGCCATCTGATCGCCATCAAAGTCGGCATTATAGGCTTCAGTAACCAACGGATGCAAACGCATCGCTTTACCTGAAACTAACACTGGCTCAAAAGCTTGGATTCCAAGACGGTGTAACGTAGGTGCGCGGTTTAACAAAACAGGATGTTCTTTAATAACATCTTCCAAAACATCCATCACATCGCCATCAGCTTTATCAATCTTACGCTTAGCAGATTTGACGTTACCAGCCAACTTACGTGTTGTTAATTCTTTCATGATAAATGGACGGAACAACTCGATTGCCATTGGTACGGGCAATCCCATTTGGTTCATTTTCAAGAAAGGTCCAACATCAATAACTGAACGACCAGAATAATCGACACGCTTACCAAGCAAGTTTTGACGGAAACGACCTTGCTTACCTTTTAGCATGTGTGAAAGTGATTTCAATGGACGGTTACCAGGACCAGCCACTGGACGACCACGACGACCATTATCAATCAAGGCATCGACAGCTTCTTGCAACATACGCTTTTCGTTTTGAACAATAATACCCGGTGCATTTAAGTCCAACAAACGCTTTAAACGATTGTTACGATTAATCACACGACGATACAAATCATTCAAATCGGAAGTCGCAAAACGACCACCTTCCAATTGAACCATTGGACGCAAGTCTGGTGGGATAACGGGCACAACGTCCATTACCATCCATTCAGGCTTATTATCAGATTGTAAGAACGCTTCAACAATGTCCAAACGACGTACAGCACGCACGCGTTTTTGACCAGTAGCTTCTTGCAATTCACGCTTCAACTCATCGGCTTCGCCAGCTAAATCAACATTAGCCAACAATTCTTTAATTGCTTCCGCACCCATACCAGCTTTAAAACCGGCACCATATTCTTTTTTCAATTGACGGTATTCACGTTCCGTCACCATTTGCTTCTTCTCAACTGGTGCATCACCAGGTTCAATGACAACGTATGACGCAAAGTAGATAATTTCTTCAAGTGAACGAGGAGACATGTCCAAGACAAGCCCCATTCGTGAAGGAATACCCTTGAAATACCAAATATGTGTAACAGGTGCAGCCAATTCGATGTGGCCCATACGTTCGCGACGTACTTTTGATGATGTTACTTCAACACCACAACGGTCACAGACGATACCTTTATATCGGATTCGCTTGTATTTACCACAGGCACATTCATAATCTTTTGTAGGTCCGAAAATGCGTTCATCAAACAAACCGTCTTTTTCAGGCTTTAGTGTTCGATAATTAATCGTTTCTGGCTTCTTTACTTCACCATAAGACCATGAACGAATCTTATCTGGTGATGCCAAACCGATTTGCATACTTTCGAACTTGTTAACATCGATTGCCATCTATTTGCTGTTACCTTTCTTAATTATTGCCGTCTGATGCAGCTGTATCTTGTGCTTCAACCTTAGAAAAGGCTGCTGCAACTTCTTCGTCTTCTTTATTTAACAAATCTGGATTTGTACGAGCCAATTTTTCAAGTGCATCAACCGGCAAAATTGAAGCATCTTCATCCATTTGACGCAATTCTACTTCATCGCCTGATCCATCTAAGACCTGCATGTCTAGACCAAGTGCTTGCAATTCTTTTACCAAGACACGGAATGATTCTGGCACACCAGGGCGTGGAATTGGTTCACCCTTGATGATTGACTCATAAACTTTAACACGTCCAGCAACATCATCCGACTTATATGTCAAGATTTCTTGCAAGGTATAGGCAGCACCATAAGCTTCCAATGCCCAAACTTCCATTTCACCGAAACGCTGTCCACCAAATTGCGCTTTACCACCCAAAGGCTGTTGCGTAACAAGTGAGTATGGTCCAATAGAACGCGCGTGGATCTTATCGTCGACCATGTGGGCTAACTTCATATAGTGCATGACACCAACACCGACACGTTTGTCAAATGCTTCACCCGTACGGCCATCATAAACAACTGATTTACCATCTTGTGGCAAGCCGGCTTCACGTAATGCGGCTTCAATTTCATCATCGCTAGCACCATCAAAGACAGGTGATGCAACGTGAATACCAAGTTGTTTTGCAGCAAATCCTAAGTGGAGTTCCAAAACTTGTCCAATGTTCATACGTGAAGGCACACCCATTGGTGAAAGCAAAATATCAATTGGTGTTCCATCTGGCATGTACGGCATGTCTTCCTCAGGAACAACCACAGAAACAGTTCCCTTGTTTCCATGACGACCAGCCATTTTATCACCAACTTGAATCTTACGCTTCTGAGCAATGTAGACACGTACCATCATATTAACGCCTGGTGCTAATTCATCACCATTCTCTGGTGTATAAATACGTACGTTTTGAACAACACCACCGCCACCGTGAGGGACACGTAATGACGTATCACGCACTTCACGTGCTTTTTCACCGAAGATAGCATGAAGCAAGCGTTCTTCAGCAGATAATTCTGTCACACCCTTTGGTGTCACTTTACCAACCAAAATATCACCATCATGAACTTCAGCGCCGACACGAATAATACCATCAGCATCCAAATCCTTCAACTGATCTTCACCCGTATTAGGAATTTCGCGTGTCATTTCTTCCGGTCCAAGTTTTGTGTCACGCGCTTCTGAGTCATATTCTTCAATATGAATTGATGTATAAACATCTTCACGAACCAAACGTTCGTTCAAAACGATAGCATCTTCGAAGTTATAACCTTGCCAAGTCATGAAAGCAATCAGTGGATTTTGACCCAAGGCTAATTCACCTTGTTCCATAGAAGGACCATCAGCCAAAACTTCATCTGCTTCAACGTGCTCACCAGCATGAACAATTGGCTTTTGGTTATAGTTTTTACCACCATTCGAACGACGGAACTTCATCAATTCGTACGTATCAAGTTGTCCATCTTCACGACGAACACGAATTTGGCGTCCATCAACGTATTCAACCTCACCTGCTGCACGTGAAATCATAGCAACACCGGAATCGTGTGCCGCCTTATATTCGATACCTGTACCAACAAGTGGTGCATGTGGATCAAGCAATGGCACGGCTTGACGTTGCATGTTGGCACCCATTAAGGCACGGTTAGAATCATCATTTTCCAAGAATGGAATCGCAGCTGTTCCAACGGAAACAACTTGTTTAGGCGAAACGTCCATGTAGTCAATGCGATCAATTGGCGTTTCAATGTTTTCTTCACCAAAACGCGCCATAACAGTATTATGCACAAAGCTACCATCTTCATTCAGTGGTGAGTTGGCTTGCGCAACAATATAATTATCTTCTTCATCGGCCGTCAAATAGTCAATTTTGTCGGTAACTTTGTGGGTTGTCCAATCAACACGACGGTATGGTGTTTCAACAAAACCATACTTGTTAATACGACCATAAGTAGCCAATGAGTTAATCAAACCAATGTTGGGACCTTCAGGTGTTTCAATTGGGTCTATTCGGCCATAGTGCGTGTAATTAACATCTCGCACTTCAACACCGGCACGATCACGTGTCAAACCACCTGGTCCAAGAGCTGACAAACGACGCTTATGGTTCATTTCACCTAATGGGTTAGTTTGATCCATAAACTGTGACAGCTGGGAAGAACCAAAGAATTCCTTAACAGCAGCAACAACAGGACGAATATTAATTAATTGTTGTGGCGTAACTGTGTTAGCGTCTTGTATTGACATGCGTTCGCGAACAACACGTTCCATACGTGTCAAACCAATACGGAATTGGTTTTGTAGCAATTCCCCAACTGATCGAATACGACGGTTTCCAAGATGGTCAATATCATCGACCGATCCAACGCCTTCTTGTAAATTCAAGAAGTAGTTCATACCAGCCAAAATGTCGGCTGGGCGAACTGTCCGGTCGTGTTCGTCAATATGACCATTTCCAATCAATAATAGCGTCTTGTCAGGATTTTCAGGCGCTTCAATTTTGATTTTTTGTAATGTTACAGGTTCTTCAAGAACCGCATCACCTGAAGGTGTATAAGTTGTTGTCTTGAAATCATCACGATCCAAAAATGGTGATAATTTAGACATTACAGACTTGTCAACTAATGTTCCTTTTTCGGCAATAATTTCACCTGAATCAGGATCAGCCAATGTTTCTGCTAATGTTTGGTTTAGTAAACGTGTCTTCAAAGACAACTTTTTGTTGATTTTGTATCGTCCAACAGAGGCTAAGTCATAACGTTTTGGATCAAAGAAACGCGCAACCAACAATGCACGTGATGAATCAGCTGTTTTAGGTTCACCTGGACGCAAACGTTCATAGATGTCTTTCAAAGATTCCTCAACACGTGAATCAGACATATCTTTGTGAACATCCTTTTCCAAAGTCATGTTCAAAGCGTCATACTGGTCTGAAAAAATATCAATAATATCAGAATCTGATCCAAATCCCAACGCACGAACTAACTCGGTCATGAGTAACTTACGTGTACGATCAATACGAACGTTTGCAATACTTTTTGCATCAGTTTCGTATTCTAACCATGCGCCACGGTTAGGAATAACAGTTGTACCGTAATGTGGACGACCGTTTTTATCTGTTTCTTGATTGTAATAGATGCCTGGTGAACGTACCAATTGAGAAACAATAACACGTTCAGCACCATTGATAATGAACGTACCTTGTTCTGTCATCAATGGAAAATCACCAAAGAAAACATCTTGAGACTTGATTTCACCAGTTTCGTGGTTAGTCAAACGCAAAGTTACGTGTAATGGTGCTGAGTAGTTAGCATCATGTTCACGCGCTTCATCAATGTTATATTTGGGTTCCATCAACTGGTAATCAACATATTCCAATGACAATGTTCCTTGGAAATCATCAATTGGCATGATGTCTCCAAACATTTCTTTGATACCATCATCTAAAAACCATTGGTATGATGCCGTTTGAATTTCAATCAAATTAGGTACATCCAAGACCTCTTTGATACTTGCATAAGACCGACGAGTACGGTGCTTACCGTACTTAACTAAATGTCCTGCCACACTTATCACCTCGTTAATTTTTTACCGTGTTTACATTACTGTTTGATTACAGATTAAACTTAATAGCTTAAAAAAGTAACCTATGAGCACAAAAAAAGCAATCGCCCCTGTTTCCGCAGATAACGTTTGCTTCAATATAAAGAAATTGCGGACAATATTTCGCAAAAATCATATTTATTCACAGTACTACAAATAATAATTATACATGAAATACAAAAAAAAACAACCTCAATAGGTCGTTTTTACTATGCCGCCGGTGGGAGTCGAACCCACACGGTGTTGCCACCACTGGATTTTGAGTCCAGCGCGTCTGCCAATTCCGCCACAGCGGCATATGATAAAGCCCTAAAGCTTAGGGCGGTAGAAGGGGATCGAACCCTCGCATGCTGGATCCACAAACCAGTGTGTTAACCACTTCACCACTACCGCCATGGCAGGGATAGAGGGAATCGAACCCCCATCAACGGTTTTGGAGACCGCTATTCTACCGTTTAACTATATCCCTAAAAATATAAATACATCGACTCAAAGTCGAAATAACATGGTAAGGAATTGCGCCTTACTTTACACTAAAAATTGTACATGTTTTTTTAAAACTTGTAGCGGTCACAGCGGGGCTCGAACCCGCGATCTCCTGCGTGACAGGCAGGCGTCCTAACCAGCTAGACCATGCGACCAATGGACGCTACAGGGATCGAACCTGTGACCCCCTGCTTGTAAGGCAGGTGCTCTCCCAGCTGAGCTAAGCGTCCATGATGGAGAGGAAGGGATTCGAACCCTCGAAACGCGTCGCCACGCTTACACGGTTTCCAACCGTGCTCCTTCGGCCAGACTCGGACACCTCTCCGTTTCTTCCTACTGCTCTCGTTCTTCTTATGTACGGCACCGCATCGTCCTATCCTCGCAGGAAGCGATCCTCCAACTACTTTCGGCGCTATAGAGCTTAACTTCTGTGTTCGGTATGGGAACAGGTGTGTCCTCTAT
>NZ_MOWQ01000029.1:0-22965 GCF_002095565.1 Leuconostoc sp. BM2
TCTTTCCGCCACTAAGAGGCCATTATTTTCAATATTTTGAATGGTTGCAATTAATTTAGCAGCATCTTTATCAGGTAATTGATCTAAGAACTGTTCAAATTCAGCCCAATCGTAATAATCAAACTCAAATTTTTCCATAACAACATGATAGCAGATGCGCTATCATCAATCAAATTATTAACTTTAAAGGAGTAGCCAATGGTGCAACAAATTGTCCTCCCCATCAAAGACTCCAACGTCTTAAAAATGGTGCAAGACACCTTATTAGATAGTTTTCGGGCGGGTCGCCGCAACTACACTATCTTTCAAGTTGGCAAAGCCACTCTACTGCGGGTGAGTGATGTGATGACGTTAAAGAAATCGGATGTCTATAATCCCGATGGGTCTGTTAAAAACACGGCCTTTATTCATGATAAAAAGACAGGTAAAGCGAACACGTTATATTTAAAGCCCGTGCAACAAGACTTGTTGCAATATCATGATTGGCTAGTCCAACAGAATATCACTTCGGATTGGTTATTTCCCTCAACGTCCCATCCAGATCGACATATAACAGATAAGCAGTTTTATAAGGTGATGGCACGCGTTGGTGATCTATTAGGTATCAACTATCTAGGCACACATACGATGCGTAAAACAGGCGCTTACCGCGTCTATACACAGTCAAACTACAATATTGGTTTAGTCATGCACTTATTGAATCATTCGAGTGAGGCTATGACGCTTACTTATCTGGGGTTAGATCAAGCAAGTCGCGAAACAATGTTAGATCAAATTGATTTTGGGTAATAACGCCAACTAATCTCCCTAAATTAGCACGTATTTGTTCATTTTGACGCCACTATGGAGGTATTTTTAATGACTAGGATTACTAAGGCACAATTAGACAACATCATTACACGTTGCCACCATCCGAGGTAATTGGTGCCCCATTGTCTGAAACTGCAACTAAAGGGTTGCTAGGTAATACTTTTTGAGTCATAATTTTAGACGCTCCAATTTTTGAGTATTTGGTTTGTTTTTCACTAACAAAATATCATAACAAAGAGCTCCTATGGTTTTCACCTAACGGGTGAAAGCGCAAAACCCGCTGAAACGGTATTAACTTGCTGTTTCAGCGGGTTTTTGTCTGTCTTGATAAATAATCCGGGTAAAAGTTAATTATTTTTAGTTAATTAATGGAATTGCATACCACCATCGACTTCGATAGTCTGTCCAGTAATATAATTTGAATCTGGTCCAGCTAGAAAGGCTACTGCCGCAGCAACATCTTCTGGTTCTGATAGACGCTTTAATGCAATATCCTTTGCGAAGGTCTGCATACCCCACTCATCATCCTTACCAGCATTCTTACCAACTTCATGGGCAATATCAAACATCATTGGTGTCTTAACAATACCAGGTGCATATGCATTAACTGTGATGTTTTGCTCGGCTAAATCACGGGCAGCAACTTGTGTTAAACCACGTACAGCGAACTTTGTACTACTATACAAAGAAAGGTTTGGATTACCAACGACACCCGCTTGTGACGTTGCATTGATAATCTTCCCACCGTTACCATTCTTCTTAAATTGTTCAACGGCTGCTTGAATACCCCAAATATCACCAGCAACATTGATATGATAAACCTTATCAAATAATTCAGGAGTAATTGTATCAATTGGTGTCGTAGGACCAAGGCCAGCATTGTTAACTAAGACATCAAAGCCACCTAATTTTTCAGCCACTTCTTTAACAGCTGCAAAGAATCCTTCGCGATCAGAAACATCTAGCTTAACTGCAATTGCAGTACCGCCATTCTTTTCAATATCAGTTGCGACTTCTTTACTTTTAGCTTCATTCAAATCAGCAACTGCAACTGCAAATCCATCTGCACTTAGGCGACGAACAATTGCTTCACCAATACCTTGTGCCCCACCAGTAACCATTGCAACTTTCTTTGTCATTACTAATTCCTCCAATAGTATTATTCGAAACAACTATAGTCTAGCACAACGCTCCTGATTTGTTAAAATTTTTACAAATTATTTTATATCAATTTAAGCAAAACAAGCACTTAATTAGTGGTAGTCAAACTAATTAGACGCTCGTTTTGAAATTTTATTCACAAAAAACATTTACAAAACTAAGCTACCACCCCAATAATGACTGAATGACACTATCATCATCCTGCGTTAATTTTCATGGATAATTCTGTACCTTCACTCTTACTAACCCGGATTATTCATGCACTAAATTTTTAACCACAGCTAAATCAGTAAAATACGATAAATCACCTTGAAACTACCAGTATCTTGGCACAGTTTCAGGGTGTTTTTTCGATTGAGCGTTTTTTGAGAAAAATGGGCACACTAAAACCAGCCAGATTTTGCTATTTTTTTGAAAATCTACTTCGTTGTTTTATTGCCACAAAGCATTTAGTCGTTCCCAAGCTCGCCAGAACAGACCATCGAATTGTTCTTGGATGCGGCTATCTAATGTCAAGATCACCTTGTGGGCGTGCTTAGTGACACGTCCCCCGATTTTTAACAAACGGTCTCGAAAGGTGTTGATTGTCCAACGCAATACTCTTCATCAACCGCATCAAGTTTGATGCAATTACTGAGATCCACATGCGCGCTTGCGGTAAACACGGACGATGTCTTTTTGTGGAAGACTTAGGTTAGTGACGATGAACTGTGTACCGCCATGTTCATCATTTAAAACGATATCCTTATTTTTAAGTATAAATCGACTTAACTTGATACAAATAATAATGCATCTAAATCAAATATCTCAACACATTTTTGGGTATGCCGTTTAATTAGACCTCTCTCTTCCAATGATGAGAACTTACGGCTTATTGTTTCTGGAGTTGTCCCCAGGTAAGTAGCCAAATCTTTTTTTGACATGGGTAAAGTCACATAAGTATGGTTTTTTTCATCTTCAACATTTTCTGATAGAAAATCAATAATTCGAGCTTCAACAGGTTCAGTACTGACTTGCACAGTCTGTTTTTCTGATAACTGTAGCCGTTTTGTAATATCCGATAATATTCGTCGCATGATTTCTGGATAGCGATCTAAATATTGATCTAAATTCTTTTTATGAATCCTACAAATACTTGTTTCCGATATTGCTTCAGCATAATTCGAATGATAACTTTCAGTCTGTAAAATAGCAACTTCCCCCATAAAATCACCAGGATGTAGGATGCGTATAGTTTGCTCACGACCAGACTCACTTAGGCTATAAATACGTACACGTCCATTGTTTATGCCGACGCCACAACACCTGAAAGATTGGTCCGTAGTGATGAACCCAGCGCATAATCGTTGTATGATGAACAGTAATTCCACGATCACGTAAAATCTCAACGACATCACGATAACTCAAATTAAATCTGAAGTAGTAACCAACGGCTACCAAAATAATGTCTTGTTGGAAATGCCGACCTTTAAAATAATTTTTCATCATACCTACCTCACCTTTTAGGCTAATTATACCCAAAATAAGTTAAACTGAATTTTTTGCACCAGAACCAGTATTTCCAAATATATGATTATATTTACCAAATAGATGTGTATTGAAAAATAGTTTTAAAATAAAAGTTACAATCAATATAGAGTATATATTTGAATTTTTGGAGACGAATTATGGAAGTTATATTACAAGTGGATAAAAACACTCAAAAGCCTAAAATTATTATTTGCACACCAAAAAAATCTTCTTATTTTGATGATTTAGTTAATAAAATTCGTCGTATGCTTGGAGAAGAAAAAATTAATGTTAAGCAAGGGAGTGATTATTTGTCAGTTAAAATTTCTGATATTGAACGTATTTATACTGAAAATCATAATGTATTTTGTGAAATTAATAGCTGTAAATATAAGTTAAAAGAACGAATATATGAAATGGTAGATTTATTGCCACATGATACTTTTTTTCAAATATCGCAGTCAGAGATTGTTAATCGTAAGTTCATTGATAAATTTGAATTGACATCAACGGGATTATATCAAGTTATTTTAAAAAATGATGTGGTTACTTATGCTTCAAGAAGATGTATGTACAAAATAAAAAAGGAGTATTTAAAATGAAAAAATTTATTAGAGGATTAGCTAGTAGTATTTCAATTGGTATAACAATAGGTTTAGTAGTTTCAACTTTTTTTAGCTATCTATATAAAACTAAATATTTATTACCGTCTAGTCCTTCATTTGTTAAAAATTTTGAAACACCACTTGATGCATTTATAGTGTCTATAATTATTTGGGGATTAATGGGTGTCGTATTTTTCTTATCGCAATATATATTTTTACTAGAAAAGTTGAGCATTACGCAACAAACAATTTATCACTTTATAGTCACTTATTGTGGCTATACCATACTAGCGGTATGTGCTGGGTGGTTTCCAGATACATTTAGTTGGTTAATTTTTTATACTGGTATTTTTGTGTTAATTTACTGTTTAATCTGGTTTTTTTCAATGAAAGAGGCCAAAAAAATAACTGCTGCACTAAATAAATTAGCATAGTGCATGTTAACCAAAGTAAAAAGCGCCAAACCTGAAATAAATAGGGTTTGGCGCTTTTTCTGTGATCACGTCTTGTGAATTTGGCTCAAATAAATTGGTCTATCTCTCACAATCCCCACAACTAGCCTTTTGTCATTTGTGAAATTTTAGTCCGTGAGCGGTTTATGAGACGGCTGTTTGTGCTTTTTGCGGAGGCGTAAACGGACCACCAATTTGTGTTGGGCGACTTCTTCGTCAGACAAGGTTAACTTCTCGTCAATTGAAAACGAGGTCGTTTTATAATTTTTGGCCAGGACAACCGCATAAACAGCCTGGTCAATCTGTTCACTTTGTTCTGGTGTTAAGGCAAAAGTATAAGACTTGTCGCCATACAAAATCGTTTTATCAGGGGCTACGCGCGTAAAGCGACCCTTAATTGCATTGTACGTCATAACAGCTCCTTTCTTGATTTTATTAGATAAATCTCATCAAAGGGGCGTTTATTACCTTTTTGCCCCATAATAGAAATGTCGACTTAAGCCTACTCCCCCAAGCGTTGAGGAGGGGTTACCTGTCGGTTTATTTGCAATTTTACCCCCCCTATTAGTAATTTGGGGGCTTGGTTAATTTTTTGAATCGTCTTTAATTGTCAAAAATAACAGGCTAGCCATCATACTATCAGCGTCACTGTATTTTAAAGTGGGCCACCAGGCTTGACCAGCGTACTGGCCCAAGCCTTTGAAACAGCAGAGCTGTTTCATGGCAGTTATTGTTTATAATTATACACTGTCTTGCCCTGAAAGGAAACTTGCTTCAAAAAAGACAAACAAAAAGAGCTGGTGTTCCTACGCACTAGCCCTTTTTACTAGAGAGGTTAATCTCCATGTATTTCTTCCTGTTTATATTATAGCATTGTATTAGTATTATTTCCAAACGTGATATACTTAAAAAGCTGTTGTTTCCTACTATACGCAACGGCAAGGAGGTGAAACTCCATGATATATTTCTTCCACGAACTAACACAATTGCTCAACGCGATATGTGTTGCTGTTGTGACGTTCGCAATTAAACGTTATTTTGATGATCTTAATGATCGTTAAAATAATGTGGGCACCTTAAGGGCGCCTTTTTGTTTGCTTTTATTGTATAACACCTATTAATTGTGATAGTCCACTACAATTTTTTTGTTATTATACACTTACGTTTACAGATTATTTTAATGTGTTTAAGCTGACACCAGCTTGCCCCGCGCGGGTAGCGTTCTGCATGACATGCTCCCGCTGAAGGTGATCATGCAATAATAAATTGCCCTGTGACGGCGTGACCCGCCAGAGGTTTTACAAGCCGGATAAGTGGCACTGTAAAATAGCAGTTTCGCCAGTAGGAAGGGGAAACGCTACTGTCAGCGCTTGTCGATGACGTGCCTCGCAGAGCCTGTCCAAAATAGAATTTTGGTATAACAGGCTATACCAGATTTTTAACGGTGTTATACTGGTCTTGGAAAACCTTTTTTGAGGAGGCATTTTTGATGGCGCATTTAAAGAAAAATACGCGTGGCGCAGTACCTGGTTTAGCGGTCCACTTTGAACGTAAAACCGACCATCACACTAACAAAGAAATTGATGTGTCGAAAACCTATCTGAATCAAGATCTCATGGCGGATGCTTCTGATATGCTTTCACGTTTCAATGCGCGTTTAAATGACGTCTATTGCATGAAAAGAGACGATGTGAAGGCGTTAGCGACGTGGATAGTCACTTTACCTGAAGAACTCACAGAAGCCCCCTACGAGCAACAGAGCGCCTTTTTTGAAGCAACCACCAATTTTCTTAATGAACGTTATGGTCAAGAAAATGCCGTGGCCGCTGTCGTGCATTATGACGAGACAACCCCTCACTTGCACTATGCCTTTGTCCCCGTTGTTTTTGATGATAAAAAATCACGTTATAAAGTATCCGCTAAAGAAGTGCTCACGCGCCATGATTTGCAAAGCTTTCATGAGGATCTAGATCAGGATTTAAAAAAGGTGCTGCCCTTTTATGAACAAGGCATTTTAAACCACAAAACCTTACCGTTTGAGAATGTCGCTGAAATAAAAAAATGCAATGATCAGTTTAACGCCCTAAAAACCGAACTAGCTGACATTGAAGAAAATATTCGTGCTAAACAGGCCGTACTTAAACTCACGGATCAAGCCTTAACGGAAGTGGACTTAGCCGAAAAACAAATTGATGATTTTAAACAAGCCTTATCTAAAAACCTCTTTGGTAAGACGGTGCTTAAACCAGATGACTTAGATCGCTTTAAAAACGTGTTAGCCACGATGAAGAAAGCCACCTTACAAAGCCAGCATGAGACAGAAGAACTCAAGCAAACGTTAGGACAAGTCAAAGCGCAATTAGCTGACATCCAATCTGATTATCAAAACCTGAAAGCAACGCATCAAGCGCTTCAGAAGCGGCAGCGAGACCAGCAACAGCTGGATTATGCCATGCGAGACATGCTTAAAAATGATTGTGGTGTCGACCAACTATCGCATACTGATGTGGAGGCCCGGTATGTTCTTTATAAGCTGGATCATGAAGAACTCACAAAAAATAAAAAAGTAGCCCAGTCCTGGTTAAAAACCTTGACGACAGCTAGAGCAGATCCAGATACGAAAATATCGCCAACTAGATTAGATCGCGGTATTGAACAAGTTAAAGCGTTAATCAATCGAATTATCGAATTAACGCGTGATTTTTTTAAAGGACCAAGCCTCTAAAGTTAAACCGCCTTCTTTGTCGTTCTAAGCGTTTTTAGCCATGTGACGTAGAAATAATCATTGAACGGGTTAAAACGTCGCTATTGGATTAATAAGTGGCAATCTATGTCAGATAACTAGGTAGCCGGCATTTGAAATGATTCAAAGCAAAAAGAACACCACGTACAAAATTTATATGGTGTTCTTTTTGTTTAGTTTTTTAATGTGGTCATAAAAAGGCGCAGCATATTATAAGTTTATCTTTTATATTTTAATCTTTTGTTCTTTTGCGTGGTTAGAAAGTCAGTTTTATCAAGGGTTAATAAAATAATAAGACTAGAAAATACTATGTATAAGACTAGAAAATACTATGTATAAGACTAGAAAATACTATGTATAAGACTAGATTAAATGTAAAAGACTAGTCTTATTTGCTATAATAAAAGCATAAAGAAATCCCCGACTAAAAGTTTTTCTTTATGCTTACTCACAACACGCACAAAGGAGCGTATTTATATGTCTATTATACCAGAAACAAACACAAGGCAGGTGCAGACCTTGAATGAATTATCAAAACGAAAAGTCGTTGAACATAATAGTTTAATCACGTCCATTGCCAAAATGGATAAAACGCCCCTCAAAATGTTCGAATTAGCCGTGTCTCTGATTGATACAGAAAATCCACCCCAAGATCATACGGTTTATTTATCAAAACGAGAGTTATTTTCTTTTTTTAAGGTCAATGATAGCAACAAACATAGTCGTTTTAAAGAAGCGATTGAAAAAATGCAGAAGCAAGCCTTTTTTCAAATTAAAAAAGGACAAGATAAAGGCTTTAAATTTGTTAGCATTGTACCAATCCCTTATGTTGAATGGACGGATTATAACGATGAAGTAAAAATTGAATTTCATCGTGAAATCATGCCTTACTTAATTAATCTTAAAAATAATTTTACACAACATGCCTTGTCAGATATTGCAGAATTGAATAGTAAGTATGCGATTATTTTGTATCGTTGGTTGTCCATGAATTACAACCAATATGATCATTATAGCGTTAAAGGTGGACGAAGAGAGGAACAAGTTGAAAGTTACCGTAATCCCACCATGGGTATGCGAGATTTACGTCAAATGACTGATACAGTTGATGAATATAAACGATTTTATAATTTTGAAAAATGGGTACTGAAGGAACCGCTGGCCGAGATTACAAATCATACAACTCTTAACGTAACATATGAAAAAATTAAAAAAGGACGCAGCATCGATAGCATTGTCTTTCACATCACTAAAAAAAGGGTAGCAGACGATGTCAGTTATAAGCAGGATGATTCAGCTTATCTTGACGGTAAGATACGTCAAGAAGAGACAGAAGACATGCTGACAGTCATGGCTATCAAAAGTCCTTACACAAAACTACTTATGGAACAGTTTTTATTGTCCTACCTTGATTTGACGGATACGTCTATTTTGGCAGGATTGCAGAAAAATGTTTATCCACTTTATGACGAATTAAAAGAGTTACGTGGACTAAAAGGTGTCAAAGATCACTTATCATATATTAAAGATAAACAAGATGATTATTCAAAAAAGAATATTGCTAAGTATCTTAAAAAATCGATTGAACAGTATCTACCAATCGTTAAAAGGCAGGATATAGATCATGAGTGAAAATTTAAAAACAATTCGAGAACTTGCTGATGAATTTAAGGTGTCTAAGCAAGCAGTTAGGAAAAGATTAACCGATGAATTTAGATCAAACTACGTAGAAACTGTATATAGTAACGGAGTAGAAACATTAGTAGTAACGGTTAGTGGGTATAGGCTTTTAAAACAGCATTTTTCTAGTAGTAACGGCAGTGAAAAAGTAGGTAGCAACGTTGGTGGTAACGGTGGTAACGCTAATGTTACCAGTGATAATAAGCAAACAACGGATAATAGCTATGTATTTAAAATATTAGAACAACAATTAGCTGTTAAAGATAAGCAAATAGAAAATAAAGATTCACAAATATCACAAATGCAAAATTTATTAGATCAGCAACAAAGATTGGCCTTACAGGACAAACAACTGCTCGAAGAATACAAGGCAGAAATTAAGGACTTGAAAGCCTTAACGATGGCACCGCATGATGATGTTGAAAAAGAAGTGACGTCAGACAAACAACCGGAACCTGAAAATAGCACCCCGGAGTCACAACCTAAACCTAAAAAGTGGTGGCATTTTGGTAAATAGTTACAACTAAAAAAGATAAGTATTTTTCCATGATGAGACTCCTCTCTGACTACCTTTAAGTATACGCACAAACACTAAAAAAGCCGTCGAAATTCGGCGGCTTTTCATCATATTACGTTAAATTATTCAGCGTCGTAGGCAGCTTGGAAAATCTTGGTGATATCTTCCCTTGTCCCCTTACGAGGGTTAGAGAAAGCATTCCCATCCTTCAAGGCATTTTCAGCTGCTCAGAAGTCAATAAATTGGACTATTTTTATTCAGTTACTTAGGCAACATTTGAGATACGATTGCGATTATAAAAATTGATATACCAACCAATGGCTGCTTGGCCTTCAGTTAATGTTTGGTACGCCTTCCTGAAGATAGTTTTTAAAAGATACTAGACAGGTTCTTATGCACCTCTTAACCAAATTCATACGCCACCAATTTTAGTGTTAATCGAAAAAAGAGTAAAAGAGTGATATGCTTAATTTTTTAAATAAAAAATTATTTTAAAGAGGTAAATATAAACATGCAAGGAATTCTTCTCGCGCTTGTTCCAATTTTTGCTTGGGGTGCTATCGGATTGGTAGCTAATAAATTTGGTGGTGATGCTAATCAACAAACACTTGGAATGACTTTGGGCGCTTTTGTTTTTGCACTTATTGTTTTCTTATTCCGCATGCCAACGTTGACATGGCAAATTTTCTTAATTGGATTTATTGGTGGATTGCTTTGGGCAATTGGACAAGTTGGTCAGTTTAATTCAATGAAATACATGGGTGTTTCAGTAGCGAGTCCACTTTCATCAGGAAGTCAATTAGTAATTGGTGGATTGCTTGGGGTTTTTGCTTTCCACGAATGGACAAAACAAATTCAATTTATTATCGGATTTATTGCGATGGCTGTTTTGGTAGTTGGGTTCTATTTCTCAGCTAAACGTGACCCAGAAAATGCAGTTGTTGAAGAAGGACGTAATTATACTAAAGGATTGACTGCTTTAACTTACTCAACTTTGGGATATGTTCTCTATGTTATTCTTTTTAATAACTTAGCAGTACTTTGGTTCAATGTTCATTTTGATACACTGACAATTATCTTGCCAATGTCAGTTGGAATGATCTTTGGAGCACTTGTGATGGGTCGTTTCAAAATTAAAATGGAAAAATATGTTTATCTAAATATGATTGATGGAGCAATGTTTGGTGTAGGTAATATCTTTATGCTTATGGCTGCAAGAGCTGCTGGTAACGCAATTGCCTTTTCATTCTCACAATTAGGTGTTATCATTTCAATTATTGGAGGAATTCTCTTCCTTGGTGAAAAGAAAACCAAAAAAGAATTGGTTTATGTTGGAATTGGGATTGTTCTGTTCGTAACAGGTGCAATTTTAATTGCAATTGTAAAATCTAAAGGATAATAAAAAAGCTATCAGTAAATTGACGGCTTTTTTTGTGCTCTTATACTACAAAAATAGTCCATTTTTTTAGTATAAGAGCAAAAATAATTGACGTTTAATTATTAGAGCAAGGTATAGATCATTTATGACTAATTAAATTTTCCGAAGCGAAATGTTACATTTTCGATCCAAATGTACTACATAGAATGTATATCATGATACAGCTATTCCATATTACATGTCCGAGTATGCTGTATTTGACATTGTCAGTTTTAACTCGAATTATCATTAACCCTAATCCGGTTAAAAAATAATTAAGAAATATATATATACTATTTGGACTATGGATCATAGAAAAGATTATACTTGATAAAATCATGCTACCTATTTGACCTACGAAGTATCCCTTTTTCAGTAGAATTCCTCTACATACTATTTCCTCAATTATCGGTGAAAAAATACATAATGACACAATATAATACAACAATGCTAATTTATCATGAATTATTGTTTTGAATGTTGATTGTAGTAATTTTGCATTGCTTCCTGTTTCTTGTACATTTGGCTGCATAAAAATTAGTCCATATAAGATAACAACCATTGCTAAAAGTGTTACTAAAACAGTTATTATATTTAAAAACACACTGGTATTATGAGGCTTAGAATTGCCAATATTTTTTTTTAAATAAAAAATCAATCCGAATACTACCGATAATTTAACTATTACTCCCAAAATAATAAATATAATTTTTTCTGTAATGTTAGGACTCTCTGTATTGTAATCAAAGATTTGTGCTACTACAGTAATGATTATAAAAAATAGGAAACTTTCTAAAAAATAATTTACAAAGTTCCCTATCTTCTCTTTTATGGCTATATTGGTCATTTTTTAGTAGTGCCTTCCATGTCTGTTTTGGCTAAGTCACGTAGCTTGGCTAAAGATAGACGTGTTTTGTAATGAGCTAAAACCATGACAAGTGCAGCTACACCACAATCACGTTCATCGACTTGTGCGATATAATTTAACTTTTTTGTCAATGCCAGGCCTCCCAAAATAAATATAAAATAGTAGCATACAATTTTATAATCAAACACGATAATATGTTTGAAAAATGGTGCATAATAGGACTAAATCTGATAGTATGTAAGCGCATACAAGAACCTTGTCATGACACTAAGTAAGACGCTGTAGCAAGATAGGAGGACTCTATTGACTGTATTTTACCATGATAAAGAAGTTCGCGTTTGGGAAATTAGCAAAGATAAAGAACTGCCTGAGTGGGTTCAACACTGTTTTGATAATAATTCTATGGTCTGGTATGACAATAAATTGAAAGTCCTTGTAAAAGCTATAAACCCTTCTTCAAAAAGAGATGTTAAACTAGGGCTTCTCGATACGGCATTAGGTTATTATGGCGGTGGGTTTGTAATGGGGAATGTAGGCGATATTTTTGATTCTACCAACGGTAGGATTATGTCAAAAAAGAATTTTCTCAATCATTATGATATAAGAAATTAGAATTGATAGAAAAAATTAATTTTTAAATTCGTAGAGTCAACTAATCTGTTTAGTTAAAAGACACGCGAAAGAGAGATTAAAGTTATGAAAAGCTATTTAAGTAACTATAAAAAGTTATCTCATTCAGAGTGCAACAAAATTAGCGGATGACATTGGATTGGCGACGTTTTAGGGGTAATTGGACATGTATACCATCCAGCCGACCCTCATAAGGTTCTAGATCAATTGAATGGCAAGACGCAACCTAAACCTGAACACCAATATAGTCCATATGGGTATTATTAATTTAACGAATTAACATAATGCGTGTTATCAGAATAAAGAGCTTAACTCTGATTATTAAAAGAGTTAAGCTCTTTATTTTTTGATTTAACAATATCTAATTAAAAATGATTGTCAAATAATATATTTTATTTTCCCCCCAGGATTGCAGATTGCTAGCACAACATTCTATTTTCTCAATGGCAGTTGCGGTATAAAATAGACACTACTAGTTAATAGTAAAACACGCAGTCCCGCACTAATATAGATGCCAGCTTGCTCATCAATATTAGTGCTAGTTACTCCCTTAAAAATAGCAATGCTCAAAAAATACATAAAAGCAGTGACAATTGCAAGTAAGGCCCATTTATTTGTATATAAATTAACTGGTTGTTGTACTGTTGAAAATAAGACAAACAATGCAATCATGCCTATAATTAACGCAGTCACCTTGTAAATCGGTAAAACATGCATGTAATTTGAGAAAATGGAAACTAATAAAAATAAAGCATTCGCGACATAAGCAATCGCGTACAAGATTTTTTGCTTATTTAAACTATGATCAATTGTTTCAAAATGTTCAATCAATTCTATATCCTCCTTCATTAATTCATCTAATGACACATTGTATTTGTTGCTGATGCTTAGAATATCAGTTATGCCAGGATAGCTTTTCCCATTTTCCCAGCTAGATATTGTTTGGCGTGTTAGATGTAATTCTTTCCCTAGTTGCTCTTGTGTTAAATCAAAAGCCTCTCTAATCATTTTTATTTTCACACCAATTAACATTGACACATCACCTCTTTCTAGAAATTAATATAGCGATAATCTGTTAAAATTTAAAGCAAATAATATTAACATTCAGCAATTCAGCAAATAAATACTAGATAATTTTTATTTGGTGCTGATTCGCACCCAAGAATTGTTTACGAGTGTGGCGAATTTTTAGGGTCTATAATTGACAAATAGTCCCTCAGAAACATTGAAAGAATAACCCCTAATATCTATAATATAGATGTTGGGGGTTATTTGTTTTAATATTAAAGAAATAACTTCTTCTATTTGTCATCAATACTAAACAATAATTTGTACAAAGTGATTATTTCTTCTAGTTCTTCACGCGATACATGATCGACAATAGTTTCATCAGTGACATGTCTTGCCCGTAAATCTAAGGCTATGGTTTGATCTAATAATACTTTTCCATATACTGTTCCACCTACAAAAACACCCAGAAATCACGCCGTTTTAAGCTGAAATCCGGGTTTTGAAAAATTTTCGGAGTCCGGCAACTCTCGGTGCCGAAAAAACCTGTCCATAATCTTGACATCAGCGCCTATTGCTTTTATTTTTCATAAAAGTACGAACATTATTTTAAATTTGTTCTTGAATATATCAGTCAATTGATTTAATCTTATACTTATCAAAATATAAGCAACTCGTTTATATAGGAGGAGAATGAATGTCGTATTTTAGTAGGTATTTCCCTAAGGCACGGGACTTAGAGGAAAAATTATTTAATAGTCCTGAATTAGGATTCAAGGAGTTTCAGACTAGCAAGATAATCGAGAACGAGCTGAAAAGGATAGATCCAAAGTTAAAAGCCGAACATTATCTTAAAACAGGGCTTAAGGTTGTTTTTGATAATCATCGAAAAAAGACAATTGGCGTTATTGCAGAAATGGACGCACTGTATCAGCCTAAGCATTTTAATGCTGATCCTGAAACGGGTGCTACTCATGCATGTGGACACTATACCCAAGTAGTAATTGCTCTAGCAATGATCAATGAGTTAGTTAAGAGCTCAAAATTAAAGGATTTTGGCACTAATTTGGCTTTTATTTTTACGCCTTCTGAAGAATTTGTAGATCTGGACTGGCGGCAGAAACAAAAAGATGAGGGGAAGCTAACTTATTATGGTGGCAAACAAGAAGCTATTAAACAGGGAGTTTTTGATGATATAGATTATTGCGTTTCAGTACACGCTATTGGAGAACAATTTAAAAATCGTACTATAGAACTTAATTGTGATTTAGCAGGCTTTAATTTTAAGTATTTTGATTTTTATGGGAAGGCAAGTCACGCGGCCTTTGCGCCAGAAGCTGGAGTTAATGCTCAAAGTATTGCCACATTGTTTACAACAGCACTTGCTATGCAGCGTCAGCAGCTTAAAGATCCTAATCGAATTCGCTTTAATCCTGTAATGATTGGTGAAAATACTGAATCAATTAACGTAATCCCTGATCATGTCAAAATGGGTTCTGATCTAAGATTCTTTAATGTGAATTATGCTCAAACAATTATGCAGCATTTTGATAATGCGGCTAAAGGATGTGCTCTAGCATTAGGCGGGCAAGTTGAGATTAATACGCAAGTAGGCTATTTACCGCTACATTCAAATCGTGATATGAATGCGTTGGTTAAAAAGACGTTTGAAGCGGATGATAGAATACCAGACCTAATTGATGATCGTGGCTATATAATGGCAGCTGGTGATATTGGTGACGTAGGCTTTCTGATACCCACTATTCAAATCGGTTATGGCGGCTGGGAAGGAACTATTCATGGTTCGGACTTTAAACTAATTGATCCTGAATTTGTACTAAAAATTTTCCCAGAGTTTGTGTTTAATAGTGTACTAAATATTTCGCATAATTTAGGGAAGGTAAAGTCTTATCGACATAGTAAAGAAGAGTATTTGCAAGCGCTAGAGGGGATGGAGAAGTAATAATGAAGCACATTAAAAACTATGGGCCATTAATTTTGCTGGTTTTGTTGATTGATCTAATAGCTGAAATGATTGGGATGCAGATTTTTTCATTAGGTAAAATAACAGTTTCAATTTTGCCATTGGTGTTTGCCGTAATTTTCGCTATTTTAATTTATTTAATTCCTTGGCATCCCATTAAACGCTTATATAATGACAAGCGAGTTAAATTCGCAGGCAAATATATGATTTTAATTATGTTGCCACTAATGGCTCGCTATGGTGCTAACGTAGCTCCTAATATTAATGAAATCCTCTCAGTAGGCTGGGTATTTTTAGTGCACGAACTGGGTAATTTAGGGACAATTCTCTTCGGCTTGCCTGTAGCGTTGTTTTTAGGATTAAGACAAGAAGCAATTGGTTCGACATTGGGGTTAGGCAGAGAAGGAGAGTTAGCTTATATTAGTGAAAAATATACCCTTGATTCACCAGAAGGACGAGGAGTATTAGGAATCTATTTGATTGGAACTATCTTTGGTTCAATTGTATTTTCGATTTTAGCTCCTTTATTGTTGGGAATGGGCTTTAGCTATAAGGCCGTTGCGATGAGTTCCGGCGTTGGTTCTAGCTCGATGATGACAGCTGCTTCAACGGCTTTGGCTGCGATTGTGCCCGACCATAGTGAAACTATTTTATCTTTTGCGGCCGCAAGTCAATTGTTAACAAGCTTCATTGGCACATACATTATGTATTTCTTGGCCGTGCCCTTGCAGAAATTCATGTATATTCACATCACGCATTTGTTAGATAATAAAAAAGAGGAGTATCCAGAACATGATTAGAGAGAATAACTTTTTTAAATTGGGTCGCGATGCATTAATTTTAGCATTAAGCGTTAGTTTAGTACTTTTTGTTCAATGGATAAAGTTATTGAAAAATTCGAAAAGTACGCCTATTACAACGGATACTTTCATTGGATTAGGTCTATTATGGTTGTTTTCTCTTTTGGGGATTATCATTAGCATGTTAATGAAAAGAATGCCTTGGAAGATTGTTCAAGGTTTTCCGATTCTAGGTTGGGTTTCAATTGTATCGTTAATTTTTTGTTTAATCAGTTCGTATTGCGTTAGAGTAATTAATGCCGTTGACTTTTTATCTTTGACTACTTCGGTATTAGCTTTTGCAGGTATTTCCGTCACTTATCGATTGAAGGATTTAAGTAAAATCTCTTGGAAGATGTTGATAGTTGCTTTATTTGTATTCTTCGGGATGTACTTCATGGATGCTCTAATATCACAGATTGCCCTTAATTTAAGTGGAAAATAAACAAGAGACTAGATTCTACATGGAGTCTAGCCTCTTTCTTTGACTTACTGAGGTTAATTTTCTATTAATATAAAAAAGCCACGAGCTATTCTCGTGACTTCTTTAAGTAAAACAAATTACTTGTTAACTTCAGCCTTGAAAGTCTTACCTGGCTTGAATGCTGGAACGTTAGTTGCAGCGATTTCAATTTCTTTGCCAGTTTGTGGGTTGCGACCCTTACGAGCAGCACGGTGACGAAGTTCAAA
Source organism: Leuconostoc sp. BM2 (assembly GCF_002095565.1). NCBI lineage: Bacteria > Bacillati > Bacillota > Bacilli > Lactobacillales > Lactobacillaceae > Leuconostoc > Leuconostoc sp. BM2. The sequence goes on from NZ_MOWQ01000029.1 coordinate 16,914, forward strand.
AGCACCGAAACCAACCATTTGAACCTTGTTGCCTTCAGCAACGTTGCTCTTAACAGTTTCGATGTAAGCGTCTAAGACCTTGTTGATGTCGCTCTTAGTAGCATCAGCCTTTTCAGAAATTTGGTCTACTAATTGTTTCTTAGAAATAGTTTCCATGAAATATACCTCTTGTCTCATAAAAAATAGGGAGTCTGATTCATCGAAACAAGGCGATATTCGCCTCGTATCAATAAAGACCAGTATCTAGATTAACCATTAGTCTGACCTTAATTTCTTAAATATTTATTTGACTTAATTTTCTGCCGAAATCATCCAAATAGCTATGACCTGCTGTTAAGCTTTCGATTGCTCCATGATGAATGCCTAGATGAGCTTCATGCGTCTTTCTTAGGCTGGCACGAACTGCACCTTTCAATTCTTCCTGATCACCAATATCGAGCTGTCCACCTGCAAACTCACTGCTAAGCCAGTATTCCAGCTCATTGTTTTTGATACAAGTTAGTACACACAGAATTCCTTCGGCACCATCTTCTGACCAGTATTTTCCTTGCCCTTTGACGTGATAAGTAGCGACGCTGCTTACTTCCAGGATATTTCTTACTGCCAAGACGCTATAATGCTTGTACTTATCAAAGCCCATGAATTTATCTAAAGGATAGCGACTTTTTTGCCCAGCTTTAACGTACCTTCTTCTGACATAAGTCACTTCGCCAAAAGCCATATTGATTGAACGTTGATTCTTCTTTTCAATTTGGTAGTCCTGATTCTTCATTGATTCACTTAGCTCTTGATCTACTCGTTCCAAGGCTAAGGACATCAATTCTCTGATCAAATTGAGAAAGAAAAAGGCTATAGCTTTTTCACGCTTAATAATATTAGTTTCAGACTTTATAATTTTGACGATTTCAGTTACAATTAATTCCATAAAAGACCAGCTTCTAATGTGTTTTTTTGCTTAACATCAGACTACTGGTCTTTAATTCTACCAGATTCAGCAGATACTAGACAGGTTCTAAGAGGCATTTCACCATACTAACAAGAAAACCAAAAATTCCCAGATCATTAATTTAACATATCGTATCAAACCACGCCTGGAATATTATCTAGGCGTTTTTTTAATGTCATGGTATTTTCTGGCAGAAAGGTTGCATTATTGTGACTACAGTTGTAAACTAATAAGTGTTAAGAGACTACAAACGTAAACTTAGAATTCAATTAATGGAGGAAGCCAATTGAAGGATGCAAAGAATGTAACCATCACCGATTCTGAATGGATGGTTATGAGAGCAATTTGGACAATGGGACATGCGACTAGTCGTGAACTAATCGATGCTATGAACGAATTAGAAGGCTGGTCAGCTTCAACAACCAAAACGCTACTTCACAGGTTGATTCAAAAACAGGCGGTTGCGCAGCATGGCGGCAGTCGACCATTCACGTATAAGCCGGTTGTTGGCGAGAAGGAATCAATGGCGGCAGCGGCAGATGATTTGTTTGACCATATGTGTGCGATGCGGGCTGGTTCAACAATTGCCGGCGTTATTCAGTCAAGGGAACTCTCACGGGCGGATATTGCGAACTTACAGGCGATTCTAGCTGAAAAGGCCAAAACAGCGCCCGAGGAAGTTCAGTGTAACTGCTTGCCAGGTGATCAAACGTGTTAAGACTGTGGTGTTCTGTTTACTTTTAGGATTGCTGCACAAAAATCCAGAATCTGGGATTTCTGATGGCGGAAACTTATTTTTAGGGGGTCGATAATCATGGCAAATAAAGAGGAGCATATGAACATGAAAAACATGAGTGCTAAGAATATGGAAAATAATGAATCAAATATGAGTCATATGGATCATGATGACATGAAAATGGATCACGATATGACCGAAACGGATCATAATCAAATGAACATGGACCACGATATGGCCGAAATGGATCATGGTCAAATGAACATGAATCACGAAACTATGAATATGAGTGGGATGAATCACGGTGATATGGATATGGCTGGGACCGACATGATGATGCACGGTGGCTCAATGATGCATATGGGGAATTTGAAAGTTAAATTTTGGGTCTCCGTTGTCTTAGCGATTCCAGTTTTACTGTTAGCACCAATCATGGGTTTAAACGTTTCCATCCTTAGTTTCAGTTCACCGCTAATTGTTGGCATTATCATCGTTTTGTTTGATACAGCACTTTACTTTTATGGCGGAATGCCATTTTTAAAGGGGGCTAAAGCGGAAATTCAGGATAAATCTCCTGAAATGATGACGCTAGTAACCCTTGGAATTTCCGTTTCGTATTTCTACAGTTTGTACGCATTTATTGCCAACAACTTCTTGAACCCGGCAAATCATGTAATGGATTTTTCGTTCGAACTTGCAACCCTGATTTTAATTATGCTTCTAGGACACTGGATTGAAATGAATGCATTGATGGGGGCTGGGAATGCCTTACAAAAGATGGCGGCCCTGTTGCCTAAGACGGCCCATCTAGTTACAGATAATGGTGAAACAAAAGAAGTGCCAGTATCTGATTTAAAAGTTGGTCAAGCTTTCCAAGTGCGTTCAGGTGAGAGTATTCCAGCCGATGGTGTTATTACGGCTGGGGAGTCGACCGTGAATGAAGCACTGGTAACCGGTGAATCTGCTGCCGTTACCAAGAACGTTGGCGATAAGGTCATTGGTGGTGCAACCAACAATAACGGGACGCTAACGGTTAAAATTAGTGGTACTGGTGACTCCGGCTATCTTTCTCAAGTAATGAAAATGGTTCAAAATGCCCAGCAAGCTAAATCTAAAGCAGAAGATAAAGCTGATTTAGTTGCCAAGTATCTATTTTACGCGGCACTTGGTGTTGGGATTATTGCTTTCTTTGCCTGGTTACCCCAGGGATTGGCGACTGCAATGACGATCATGGTGACCGTCTTCGTGATTGCTTGCCCGCATGCATTAGGATTAGCGATTCCATTAGTGGTTTCTCGTTCTACTACGATTGGCGCTCAAAATGGGCTATTAGTTCGAAATCGCCAAGCCATTGAAGCAAGTCAACATGTTAGCCACGTTCTCTTGGATAAAACTGGCACGTTAACAGAAGGTAAATTTACGGTGAATGCATTGATTCCAAATGATGGGATTGACGAAACAACGTTATTAAGCCGACTGGCCGCCCTTGAAAATAATTCGACTCATCCGCTGGCCCAAGCAATCATTACTGAAGCCCAAGCGAAGGACATTGAAGTCGTTGCGGCTGAAAAGTCTCAAAATATTCCGGGCGTTGGTATTTCCGGTAATGTTGATGGCACTGACTATACGATTGTTAATGGTAACTATTTAACGAAGCAAGGGATCAGGTTTGACGAGGCCGCTGCTGATAAATGGGCTGCTAAGGGTAATTCCGTCAGCTTCCTATTGCAGGGCACCCAAGTTCAAGGAATGGTTGCTGAAGGCGACACCATCAAAGCGGGTGCTAAGGAATTAATTAGTGGTCTTCAGAGGCGAGGAATTACCCCCGTAATGCTCACTGGCGATAATCCAAAAGCCGCGGAACACGTTGCTAACTTACTAGGATTGACTGAATTCCATGCAGGCCTATTACCAGATGATAAGCAAAAGATTATTGCTGATTATCAAGCAAAGGGCAATCACGTCATCATGGTTGGTGACGGCGTAAATGACGCACCAAGTCTTGCCGCGGCCGATATTGGAATTGCAATTGGCGCCGGAACCGATGTTGCCATTGATTCCGCTGATGTTGTGTTGGTTAAATCAGAACCCAGCGATATTTTACATTTTCTTGATTTGGCTAAAATCACAAATCGGAAAATGGTTCAAAATCTCTGGTGGGGAGCAGGCTACAATATTGTCGCAATTCCACTCGCTGCCGGTGTGTTGTCATTTATTGGAATCATTCTAGACCCAGCCGTTGGTGCTGCGGTCATGGCGATGTCGACAATTATCGTGGCAATTAATGCGATGGGATTGACTGGTGAAAAGATTAAAAACGTGTAATTAAGTGATGACAAAAAGAGGAGAAAGATCAGCTGGTAGTCTGGTCTTTCTCCTCTTTTTGATCATCATGTTAATTACTTATCTGGTTGCTCAGTTAATTTCGCCAATTTTTGATGCAGCCTAATGTCATATTGCCTGGTAATTGGCATTAACACCGCGACCACCCCGCAAATGGCAGCACCGATTCCTGCAATCACAAATAGGCGTTCAATACCAATCACATCAGCTAGGGGACCGGCAAAAATTAAGCCAATTGGTCCAGCTAGATTCGACAAAGAATTCAAAACGCCTAGAATCCGCCCTAACTCTTCTGCTGGATAACTTTGTTGAATCATTGCCATTAAAAGCGTTGTAAAAAACGGGGTCGCAATTCCTTCAATGATGTTTAAAGCTGCGAACCATAAAAATCCGGTTTGGTTACCTGGCAAAATGCCGCTAATACCGGTTGGAATGCCAACCAGGAAAAACGCGATGATTACGGGCTTCATCCGGTCCTGCCACTTACCAAAGAGGCCAATGATAGTGCCGCCGATTAGCATGCCAGTTGAATAAATGGCTTCAATTAAGCCAGCCTGACTAACGGTTCCCTGAAAGTATTTCATGGTCATGAGTGGATACATGCTGGCAGCAGGCATGTAGGTTAGTGTGAAGACGGCGCCGATCAACGTAATGTACCACAAGCCCTTGTTGTTCGTAAGTTGTTTGATCCCCAAGCGGGTGTTGTGGAGCACATGCATTGGCTGATCAATTTTTTCATTGTTAGGAATTTTAACCCACGTTAAAATACAAATCCCAATGATGGCCCCAAGTACGTCTAACAGAATCAAGTACTCGATGGGGATAAACGCAAATAAAAACGCGCCCAGTGCTGGGGCAATAATCATATTCGCGGATTGCACCATTCCCAGTTGGCCGTTCATACGGGTAATTTCTTTGTCTGGCACCATTGTGGGCATTACCGATTGAATCGTTGGCATCTGGAAGGTTTGCGCACAAGACCGCATCAGTAATGAAATAAAAATGAGCCAAAGTGGAAATACATGAAAGACCGTTCCGGATACGGAAAGAATAATAGCGAAACAGGCAGCAAAAACGTCCGGGAAAGTTAGGAGGCCTTTTTTGTTCCACCGATCAAGCATAGGACCAACAAACGGACTAAGAATCACCATTGGCAGCATTCCTAAAATAGTAGCAATGCTCAATACCGTTGCTGAACTGGTTTTCTTGGTCAAATACCAAATAGTGGCGGCCTTCTTGATTATCAAATAATTTTTCACCACTTCTATAAGCGGCGCTAGCAATGGCACTGCATCCTTTACCAGCACTATTATATAATGACCCCTCAAAAAGACTATTAAAACAGCCCCCATTATCTGACTAGTAGATAATGGGGGCTGTTTTTTTGTTTAATGTTATAATAGATCTTAAAATGCTGGACTGAATTGAATGGTCAAACGTTGGTTTGTTGCTTGGGCGATCTCAGATAGTATTTTTGTTGAAGCATTCATCGAACCATTTTCAATGCGTGCAATCGTTGATTGTGGTTTACCAATCAAATTGGCAAATTCACGTTGGCTCAATCCCATATTTGCACGAAGGTCACGAACTTTCACTGCTACCTCTAAATTAATATTTTCTTGCTCAACAATTTGTGCAAATTCAGGATTTTTTTTACTACGTTCAGCAACGTATGCATCAAGTTTACTCATTGATTTTCCTCCTTATTCAAATACTGACTGCGTCTATTCCGAGCGATTTTCTTTTCATTTTCAGGTGTCTTTTGCGTTTTTTTCGTGAAAGCGTTAGTAATAATGTATTGACTACCTTTGACTTGAAAGTAAAGAGCCCTTTGAATGTTTGAAGATCGTTTAGAACGAATTTCATAGAGATTATTTTCTAGCTTTTTTACCCATAATTGTCTTTCCGCCACTAAGAGGCCATTATTTTCAATATTTTGAATGGTTGCAATTAATTTAGCAGCATCTTTATCAGGTAATTGATCTAAGAACTGTTCAAATTCAGCCCAATCGTAATAATCAAACTCA
>NZ_MOWQ01000030.1:0-21637 GCF_002095565.1 Leuconostoc sp. BM2
TAGCGCCAAAGAATTAGATCAAATTAATCATTGGATCAATGCGAGACCAATGAAAACACTCAACTGGCAATCACCACGAAAGGTTTTTCAGCAGTTTGCAGTGTTCGGTTAATTCTTGCAATCTACCATATAAAATAAAATGCTATATTGTTGAACTAATTATTATGAAAACTTGCTTGATTAAACTTAAATGATTTTAAAAGTTTGTTAAAAATCAAAAAACATAGGGAACTGATAAAGTTAATCAGTCAGCTTTCTGTTCAAATTACTTTGATGATATAATTACTTGGCTATGTCATTGCCATATGATAAAATAAGAGTCAGTGTGAAGCTTATCAAAAGAAATGTCAACAAAGCTGTGTCACCTAAGGGACAAATTTTGTCCAATAAGGTGCTACAACTTTTTTATTTGGAGGTCTGATATGTCATGGATTTTTTTATTAATGGCCGGTTTATCTGAGATTCTTTGGTCAACTGCAATGAAACTGAGCGATGGTTTTTCAAAAATTAGTTGGGCTATCGTTACGGTAGTTGGTTTAATTGCCAGCATGCTATTCTTATTGCAGGCAGTCAAACATTTGTCGTTTAGCTTAGCATATCCTATCTGGACAGGCATTGGTGCAGTTGGTTCGGTAGTCGTTGGTGTGTCATTGTTTCATGATAAATTTTCTGGGGCCACTTGGTTGTTTGTAATTTTGTTAATTGTGGCTATTATTGGCATAAAAATGACGGCTGGCGAATAGTGAGATGATATCAGGTTAATTTTTGTTGGCGCAAAATAATATCAAAAGCAATAACACCGACAATGCCGATGCTAGTACCAATTAAAATTGCGATTAACCGAGTGATGATTAAATTTGTTCCTAGTTCAGGTCGAACCAGTTTAAAAAGAATAAGCGCAATTGGTGTTGTAAAAAAATTTCCAATCAAGTAGCTTTTAGGCATTGCGAAACAAATTATTCCCATCAATATGACTGCAATAATCATCAATAAGATTTTTTGATGGATTGTTGTATAAATTAATAAAGCAAATATACATCCAACAATGCCAGCAAGCACATAGTGGTATTGGCGATGCCTAGCGGTTGGTATGTTTTCAGCTTGCAAGATGGTGATAGCAGAGACTAACAACCAGTAATAGTTATTGAGGTGACTCTGAACACCAATAAAATAGGCTAACATAGCAAAAATAGAATAGTTAATGGCACGCATGGATTCAATGTTATAAGTGAATTTTTCTCGATCTAGACGGAATGTGATGGCATATTTTTCATAACACCAATTTTCGATTAGTGCGAAAACAGTTGCAATAACGGCACCTAAAATGATGTACAAAGCAAATAAAAGTCTTGTTATGATTGATATTTGACCCAAACTGGACAACATACCATTAATCATCAAGATAAAAAAAGCTTGAGGGCCAAACATTTTTTCTTTAGTCAGTATATATTGTGAAATAAATGCTAACATGCCAATCCACAAAATAGCAAACATTGATCCAGCTAACAAAGCACTGATAGGCAAAGCTAGAATAGAAATAACGTCTACTATCAGCAGTTGTGATATTGTTTTATGTTGATTAGCGGGTACATAGTACATGAGTGTCAATGCACCAAAGCAACTCATCACACCTAACCACTGATTATTAAAAAACCCACCAATTAATAAGGAAATGGCCATTGAACTCATCCCCAAAAAAGCGTGAATGATATGGCGATTGATTTTATTCATGTTAGATTACCTCGAAATTTTCAAATTTTTCCAGCCTAACATAAAAAACTTATCATTGTCAATCGGTATTTGATAATAAGTTGATTAGAAAATTAGATAACAGATTCAATTAAGAATAATCATGTGTTGCATTTTGACGGTCATATTTATTTAGAAGGTTATACAATTGTGGTTTAGCCAATTTTTTATGGTAAAATAAGAGATATATATTTAAAAAAGTGATGAGAGCAGTGATGACCATTAAATATCCAGCAGGCACACGCCATAAGAACTCTGTTCAAAATACAATACGAACGGGTAAGACAACAAAAAAAGCCTTAATTTTCGGTAAACGTGGTATGGGACTGGAAGATGAAATTAATGAGGCTAACGATTATTATTTGGCAAATCGACTTGCTGTCGTCCACAAAAAGCCGACCCCCATTACAATTGTCAAAGTTGACTATCCAGCCAGAGCTGCAGCTAAAATTACGGAAGCCTACTTCAAGCAGGCTTCCACGACAGATTATAATGGTGTTTATCAAGGACGTTATATTGATTTTGATGCTAAGGAAACTAAAAATAAAACATCATTTCCTTTGAAAAACTTTCATCAGCATCAAATTACACATTTAGCAAACATTTTATCTCAAGGTGGCATTGGTTTTGTGATTATCAAATTCACTACTTTAAATGAGGGGTATGTGTACCCAGCAAGTGCATTGATCAAACAATGGCAGAATTTAAAGGGTAAACAATCCATTTCGTATCATGACATTTTGACACATGGGTACATTATTCCAGAAAGCTTAAATCCAAGTTTGGATTATCTAAAAGCTATTGATATGATGCTTGAATCGTTAAAATAAATATCTAGGAGCTCTCTCAGTATTATGGCAAATGATAATTCAAATCAATGGTCGCGTGTTGATCGCAACCAAAATATGTACGATAATCAGCCAGGTCAAGAACCACCAAGGCCCAGACCCAAAGGCAAGGGTAGCGGTCCAAAAAAACCTCGTAAGCCAAGAAAAAAACGACGATGGTTACTTGCAATTTTCCTTTGGCTATTAACGCTAGGAATTATTGGAAGTTTGGCTGGTGCGGCATTATTTTTCACGTATGCCACTGATGCACCTAATATTACTGAATCAGATTTAGCTTCTGAAAATTCAACGCAACTATTAGACAGTCAGGGAAATGTTATTTGGACTATGGCGACGCAAGAGCGTGACTATGCGAATGCAAACGAAATTCCTAAAACGTTGAAGCAGGCGGTTGTTTCAATTGAAGATCGACGCTTTTATAAGCACAATGGTGTTGATCCAATTCGTATTATGGGTGCCGCTTTAGCTAACATTAAAGGTTCTTCACTGGGTATGCAAGGCGGCTCAACGTTAACTCAGCAACTTGTTAAGTTATCTGTCTTTAGTACATCATCAGCCGACCAAACATTAAAACGTAAAGCCCAAGAAGCTTGGCTTGCACTACGAGTTGAAAAGAATTTTACTAAAAACGAAATTCTAACGTTCTATGTCAATAAAGTCTATATGGGTCATGGTATTTATGGCATGAAAACGGCCGCCGAATACTTTTATAGTAAACCATTAACGGAGTTGTCGATACCACAGTTGGCATTGCTTGCAGGAATGCCACAATCACCAACGTATTACGATCCTTATTTAAAAAATAATTCTGCAGCCAAAGAACGACGAAATACTGTTATTGAAGCAATGGTCAAGTATGGTGCCATTACTGAAAAACAAGCTAAGGCGGCTATTGCTACTCCTGTCAACGACGGCCTGCAAGATTTGACAACGAAAGCAGAAAATGCTGATCAAAATCGCAAGGTAGTTGATGCTTACGCCAAATCAGCCATTTCAGAAGCCCAAAAACTGGGATATGATACTTCTAAATCAGGTTTGAAGATATATACTAGTATGGATTCTAGTTTGCAACAATCATTGTACGATAATGCGAACAGTGGGTCAGTTACTTTTTCTAGTGCAAACTTACAGATTAGTGCAACAATGACTAACCCTAATAACGGACGTGTTGTGGCGCAAATTGGTGGTCGAAATGTCACAACGACATTTGGTTTAAACCGAGCTACACAATCTTCACGCTCATCGGGATCATCCATTAAACCATTACTGGATTACGGACCAGCCATTGAGTATTTGAACTGGCCAACGTATCGAACGGTTGTCGATAAAAAATATAAGTATGTCGGTACCGATAAGGATGTTTACGACTGGGATAAAAAGTATATGGGAAATATCACTATGCGTACTGCCTTAACCCAGTCTCGTAATATTCCTGCTGTGCGAACACTAGAAGAAGTTGGTGGGGCTAACGCAGAGAAATTTGTTAATGGTTTGGGAATTACAACCGATGGCACGCCTGGTGGTTCGGCAGCCATTGGTATTCCAGTGACATCAGAGCAAGAAGCAGCTGCTTTTGGCGCAATCGCGAACGGTGGTACTTATTACAAACCCACTTATATTACTAAAGTGGTAACTGCTGATGGCACAACACATAACTACACAACAACTGGCACACGCGCGATGAAAACAAGCACGGCTTTCATGATAACAGACATGTTAAAAGGCGTTATCAAGCCTAATGCCACAGCTGCTGATGCTGCGATTACTGGTCTACATCAAGCTGGTAAATCTGGATTAGTTGGTTATGATGAAGATGATAATATGCCTGAACGTGCCATTTCTGACGCTTGGTTCACTGGTTATACACGGTCATATGCACTGTCTGTTTGGACAGGTTTTGATTATCCAAAGCAAAACTATATTCCTTGGACAGAACAAGATTTGCCAGCACAATATTATGCCAAAGTAATGGCTTATGCTATGCAAAACAAGGATAATACGGACTGGACCATGCCTGATAGTGTTAAACAAACCGTAAAGGGTAATATTGTTGAATATGAAGTTAAAAATGCCTCATGGAGCAATGGTGGCTTACCAAGTGTAACCTCTAGTACCCAGTCCGGTGAAACACCTGCTGAAGCGGGTATTTCGACGAACTCTGCATCGACTGGATCTACAACAGGAAACAATTAATTAGGATTTGATCGAACAATCTGGCTATTAATAGCTAAGATTGTTCTTTATATTTGGAGGGAAAAATGCGGCTATGGGTAACCGGATATCGTAATTATGAGCTTGGTACTTTTGGTGATCAAGATCCCAAAATTAAGGTGATTAAATTTGCATTGAAACAGGCATTAAAGACGCAATTGGATGAAGGGTTAGAGTGGGTTATCACAGGTGGTCAGTTGGGAATTGAGCAATGGGTGGTGTCGGTTGTTCAAGAATTGAAAAGGGACTATCCAAATTTAAAAGTTGCTATGATGCTGCCTTTTAAAAACTTTGGCGGGCAATGGCAATCAAAAAATCAAGAAAGGCTGCACGACTTGATTGCACAGAGCGACTTCGCAGAGAGTGTGTCTACACAAGAGTATCAAGTCTCAGGGCAGCTCAGAGCTTACCAACAATTTATGCTTTCACATACGGATGGTGCATTATTAATATATGACGCAGACTACCCAGGTAAAACCCAATTTGACAGTCAAATTATTCAAGCATATCAAAAGAAAACGCCCTATCCATTGACACAAATTGATATGATGGCGTTACAAGATTACGCTACGGAATACGAAGAACAACGTATAGAAAATATAATATTTGATGAATAATTGTTTATTTTTCTTGTAATTCTGAGAATTTATTGGTAATATAAATTAAGTTAAAAAATTAAACGAGGTGTGTCTTGTGGAACAAGTAAAATACACGCAAAAAGATATTTTAGAACGTGTTTTTAAGCAAAAGCGCATGGGTGTCGGATATGATCCGGCCGATGTCGATAGCTTTTTAGATGATATCATAAAAGATTATGGTGCATTTGGTGGCCGTATTGAGCAACTGCAAGGTGAAGTTGCGCGTTTACAGACAGCATTAAAAGATGCGCAAGATCAATTAGTCCTTGTAAAACAACAGAGCGTTCAAGCTGCTAATGTTGCACCTGCGGCGCCCGCGGTTGAGACAGTATCGCCTGTTGTTACGCCAGCGCCAGAGGTGAAGCCTGTTGCACCTTCAGCTAATACTGTTACTAATTTGGATCTGATTAAACGTGTTGCTAACTTGGAACGTGCTGTTTTTGGTCGTGACCACTCTGAAAATGAAAACGCGTAAAATATGATTGTTGTTGTTGTTGTTGTTGTTGTTGTTGTATAAGTATCGGGTAATTGCGCGTCATATTTCTGACGTGAGGAAGGTCCATGCTCGCACACTCTGAGATGGGTGTAGTGTTTGTGCCGGGATAAAGAATAAACCCGGGGGCAGTGATGCCACGGCGATCGAAAAGGCTAAGGCTTCTAGCTATGTCTGAATAGATACGAAGGTGCCATAGAAACGTATATGTCAGTGAAAATTGGCATTTGAGACGAGGTAAACCCCACAAGCGGGCAACCCAAACTTTTGGTAGGGGCGGCTGATCTAGTAAAATGAAACGATGATCGGTATGGTTTAAGCAATTGAACTTAGATAGATGATTACCGAAGGTGATATGTACCTGCATATCACTGGAACAAAACATGGCCTACAGATACTTATATCAGGTAAGCTCGCTTCGGCGAGTTTTTTTAATGAATAAAAAGCAAGGGTATGCAGTTATTTTTTGTATAAAAAGAAAATAATGTTGCATAAAAATTCATTATCGCGTAAACTGTTATTATTGTGATACAGCACAAGGAGAGATTTGGATATGCAGAAAATAATAAAAAAAATAATGATAGTGGCAATGCTTTCAATTATGTTAATGCCATTTGTCGGAACTTTAGGTCAAACTAAGGTGAACGCAGCAACAACCGATCCAGCATTGACTAAAATCAAAAAGAAAGGTACATTGGTGATTGGTTTGTCAGCCGATTATGCGCCTTTTGAATTTCACGCAACTGTTAATGGACGTGATCAAATTGTTGGTTTTGAAGTTGACATGGCTAAGCAAATAGCCAAGGACTTAGGCGTTAAGCCAGTTATTAAAGAAATGGGATTTGACGGTCTGATAGGTGCCCTGCAGACTGGTAAGATCGACGTTATCATTTCAGGTATCAACGCAACACCGGAACGTGAACAAGTTGTTGACTTTTCGCAGGCTTATTTGAAGCCATTGCAAACAATAATGGTCCTTAAAAAGGATGCTGTCAAATATTCGAGTAATTTGTCTTCCTTTGCTGGTAAAAAAATTGGTGCTCAAAAGCAAACGACTCAAGAAACTTATGTTCAAGATAACATGAGTAGCTCAACATTAGTTAGCCTGCAAAAAGTGCCTGATTTGGTTGCACAGTTATCAACTGGCAAGATAGCTGGAATTGTGTTGAATGAACCAATTTCTAAAGCATATACACAACAAAATAAAACTTTCAAAATTATTTATCCAAAGCCTGCTTCAGGTGAAGGGGCAGTTTCAGTAGCTATGCCCAAAAACTCACCAGTCTTGAAGTCAAAAATTAATGCTTCAATCACTAAGATTGTCAAATCTGGAAAATTGGCAGCATATCAGAAAAAAGCCAATAAGTTAATGTTTGCTGATCAGTCTTTCTGGGCGAAGTACGGTAACTTATTTATTAAAGGCACATTGCTAACGCTGGCGTTAGCCGCTATTGCTGTTGTGATTGGCGTTATATTAGGTACGATATTCGCATTATTTAAGCTATCACCTAATTTTATCCTAAAAGCAATTGGTAATATATATGTTGAATATGTCCGTGGCACGCCACTGCTTGTTCAAGCATTTATGGTATTTTTCGGTACACAAGTGATTGGATTCAATTTGTCTGCCTTTGCTGCTGGTGCTTTGGCCATGGGATTAAATTCTGCCGCCTATGTGGCAGAAATCATCCGTTCTGGTATTAACTCCGTTGATAATGGCCAAAACGAAGCGGCGCGTTCGTTAGGCTTGTCTAAGGGCAAGGCAATGCGTTATATTATTTTGCCGCAAGCCGTTAAAAACATATTGCCAGCATTGGGAAATGAGTTTGTGACTGTCATCAAGGAAGGTTCCGTCGTATCTGTCATTGGTGTTGGTGAGTTGATGTTTCAAACAGGTGTTGTCCAAGGCGCATCCTTTAAGCCATTTTTCCCATTGGTGATTACATCATTAATCTACTTTGTCTTAACATTTGGTATTAGCCGAGCACTGGGTTATGCTGAAAATCGTATGAACAGGACATCTCGATAATATTAAGAGCTATTAAAAAAGACTTGATTTCTAATCAAGTCTTTTTAGATTGTTTTTGATTTTAGTTTTGGAATAGTGAGCATGACACTTAGGCTAATCAGATACAAGACAGATAGAAATCCCATGACGATGACCAATGAATAGCGATCCATTAGAAAGCCAATGAGAACACTTGAGAATCCGCCAACTGCACGACCAAAATTCATGATGGTGTTATTGGCAGTGGCACGAATTTCCGTGGGGTATAAGTGGCCCATAATGGCACCATAACCACCATACATACCATTTGCAAAGAAACCAACTAACATTTGTGCTAGAAGTAATTCTACTTTGTTTGACGCCATTGTTAATACAAAAACGGCAAGTGCTGAAGCAATCAGAAATATGGTATAAGCACGTCTTGCACCAAATTTATCCATAATTGCGCCAAAGGTTAGCATGCCAAGGCTCATCCCAATTATTGTGGCAATCATCCAGAGAGAGGAGCTTGCAGCAGTGAGCCCAATTCGTTTTTGCATGATGGATGGCAGCCAGTTCATAAGTCCAAAATAGCCAGCGATTTGGACCATAACCATAATCATTAAAGCAATTGTTTGCCATGCTTGCGCTGGTGTTGCAAATAATGCTGTAATTGAACCCGGACGATACTCGGTGCTGGTTTGCTTAGCTTGCATATCAGTGAATACTTTACTTTCCGATAAGTGTCGGCGAATAAAGAAAATCAAAATGACGGGTAGTAAACCAAAGACGTAAAGTGTATGCCAACCTAATATTGGTAAGATAACGGCTGCTAAAATTGCTGCCAATATGGCGCCGATTTGACCACCAATAGCTGAAAGGGATGTTACTTTGGCGATAGCTCTTTTTGGAAAACTTTCAGCAATAATAGCCATTCCAGAACCATATTCACCGCCAGCACCTATTCCAGCAAGAAAACGTAGAGCGTAGACCCAATAGACATTTTTGGCAAAAAACATTAATGCTGTTGCGATTGCAAAAATCCAGATAGTGTATGTAAAGACTTTTACTCGGCCATACTTGTCAGCTAATATGCCAAAAAAGAGACCGCCAATCAGCATACCTAAGTTTGTGATTGATGATATCAGGCCAGCTGCTGCACCTGATATATGCAAATCAACAATCATAGATGAAAGTGTAAATGACAAAAACATCACATCCATGTTTTCCAACCCGAAACCTGCTGCAGTAGAAGCGATTACCTTTTTTTGGTAAGCACTAAAATGGTGCGCATTGAGCGGGGACATACCAGTTTGTTGCATATTAATTCTCCTTGAAATGATTACTCACAGGTAATCTTTATTTGCTGGTTAGAATTATCTAAGTCTTGTGATAGTTCAAACGATTTGATTATACGCTTAATTTTTTTTCAATGCAACCTGATAATATAAAAAACCACTTTGGTGTGTACACTCAAAGTGGTTTTTTTGTAGTTAAATTTAATATTCAAAAGTTACTCGAACGCCTTCAGGAATAGCAAAGTCTTTTTGCAAAAGTGTCAGTTCCCCAGACTCACTGTCACGACCGTATAACGATACGTTATCTGTATCTTGGTTAGCAACAACTAAGAATTGTTCGTCCTTGTCCCAATTCATATCACGTGGAAATTCTCCCTCAGTGCTAATGAGTTGGATTCGTTCAATTTCTGCACCAAGATTTGAAACTTTAAATACGGCAACTGAATTATGCCCACGGTTTGAGGCGTAGATGTAGTGTCCGTCCTTGCTCAAACGAAGAGCTGCTGATCCGTTATGTTCTGTCCAGTCTGCGGGTATTGTAGAGGCAGTTTGAACGTGTTCGAAAGAACCATCTTCAGAATTGTATTTTAGCACACTCAGCAAACTTGACAATTCTCCAAGCAGGTAGGCGTATTGACCATCTGGTGAGAAGCGAATATGTCTTGGGCCAAAACCAGCTTCAGTTGTGAAGCGTGATGCTTCAGTAAGTTTGCCATCATCAGAGACATCGAAAGTAATGACTTCGTCAGCACCAAGATCCACAGCAACTAAACGATTATCTGGTGTCAAATTGCTAAAGTGAATGTGTGATGACCCTTGTTCTGGGCGTGGACCTGAACCTTCATTTTGCCATTGATCAGTTAATGTCAAATTACCATCGGCATTAATGTGATAAACTTCCACAGTACCACGATGGTAGTAGCCGGCGTATACTAATTGTCGCGCTTCATCTACGCCAATATAGGCTGGAGCAGATCCTTCGCTGAGTTGCGCATCAATTTCAGCCAGCGGGCGTACAGAATTATCAAAGGTGACAACGCCACCTTGACCATCACGATTTTCAACCGCGTAAACCTTGTTTGCTTTTGAGACTGCAAGATAGGTTGGATTAGTGAGTTCACCAACAAGTGTTGGGTTTTGTAAAAGTTTTTTCTCAGTATCAAGTTCCGCTTCATACAATCCCTTTGAGATTCTTTTTGTGTAGGTGCCAAACAAAATTTTATAAATTGCCATGATAAGGACTCCTTTAAAATGTCTAAATTTATTATACTCGAATGTAAGCCTTTTCACAAATTTCTTTGTTAACGTAGCTGTCATTATGCCTGAAAAGCATGATGAAACAGCGCGATTTTGGCTAGCAACATGATTTTTATTTCTATGGTAAAATAATAATAAACGTGATGAATCGGGGAATATTTATGTTAAAAGACCAAGAACAACAGTCATGGTACAGACGATGGTTTTCTGGCAACAACTTACTCAATGGACTTATTGTGATACTGCTAATCTTACTGATTATTTTTCTGGCTTGGCAAGTTCGTTTTGTGTTTGAACCTATGCGAGCTTTATTTACGGCAGTGGGTGCCCCAATTATTATTGCAGGGGTTTTGTATTATTTGTTGAGTCCATTGGTAAACTTATTGGAAAAGCATGTTCATTTACCCAGAAATTTATCAATTGGCATTGTATTGATTGCACTTTTAGCAGTCATTGCTGGGGTGATTGTTGCTGTTTATATGGTATTACGCACACAAGTTGTGTCATTTATTGATAATTGGCCACAATATTGGCGCACGAGTGAACGCTTTATTAACGACACATTTGCATCTGATCAATTTAAGTTTATTCGTGATTACCTAAATCATACAAATGCGGATATCAACCAAAATGTGATTGATTGGAGTAAAAAGTATTTGACGAGTGGTGTTGCTGGCATTAGTTCGTTTGCGTCGACGCTAACTTCAATTGGTGTAACGATGGTTTCTACGCCTTTTATCCTTTATTACATGTTGCTTGATGGACATAAATTTTCAGCTGTTGTGGCTGATAAATTCCCACAAAAAGCACAAATATCAGTCTATCATTTGTTGAGAGAAGTGAGTTCGCAAGTGGCACAATACATTCGTGGACAGCTCGGTGTTGCGTTAGCGGTTATTATCATGTTCTCGATTGGTTATACAGTGATTGGGTTACCGTATGGTATATTATTGGCTTTGATGGCTGGCTTCTTTAATATGATTCCGTATGTAGGATCTATTCTTGCCCAAGTGCCAGTGTTTACAGTGGCGTTAATTGCTGGGGGACCAAAATTGTTAATTTTGGTGATAATTGTTTTGGTAATTGAACAGCCCATAGAAGGACATGTGATCGCCCCAAAAATTTTGGGTGAAGCATTGTCTATTCACCCTGTCACTGTCATTGTGGTATTGTTAAGCGGTGGTCATATTTTTGGTGTATTAGGTGTTGTGTTAGGCGTTCCAACATATGCTGTTGCGAAAGTTCTAGTGACACACATATACGAGTGGTGGCGACATAATTCAGAATTGTTTAAAGTGGAAGGAACCGTTGAAAAATGACTAATCATGTTGTTTTATTTGAACCCTTAATGCCTGCTAATACAGGTAACATTGCGCGTACAACTGCTGGTACAGACGCTGTTTTACATTTAATTGAGCCTCTAGGCTTTGATTTAGATGACAAACATGTTAAGCGGGCTGGTCTCGATTATTGGGACCACGTGCAATTGGTAAGGCATCCAAGCTTGCCGGATTTTTTGGAAACGTTGGCACCTACGGATCATTTGTATCTCGTTTCTAAGTTTGCGAACCAAGATTATACAGAGCCTGATTATACACAAGCTGATGGGGATAACTACTTCCTTTTTGGTAAAGAAACCACTGGTTTACCAGAAGTGTTTATGCGTCAAAACCCAGAAAAGGCAATTCGGATTCCACAAGACGACACACATATTCGATCTCTGAATTTGTCAAATACTGTTGCCATTGTCATCTATGAGGCGCTACGTCAACAGTCGTTTCCAAATCTGGATACTGTTCATACCTATGAACAAGATAAATTAAAATAAGGGGTTGACGTCACTATAAAATCTTGTTATGATTATATAGTTGTTTCAGCAGTGAGATAACAAAGACCATGGCTCGTTGGTCAAGTGGCGAAGACGCTGCCCTTTCACGGCGGAATCGAGAGTTCGATTCTCTCACGAGCTACTAAAAGTCGCAACTTCGGTTGCGGCTTTTTGTGTATAATTATTGAAATTAAATGACTTTATTGACAGTTAAGCAATTCTTAAGAATTAAAGATGAACACGCGTTCGCATTTTAAACATGATAAAATAGAGCGTTAATAATATATGAGGTAATAATTTTGGCTACCAGAAAAACAACCAGAAAACGACGAAGAACCAGTTCACGTTCAAAAAAACAGCAACATCCACTTGCTAGAAATTTGACGTTATTAATTAGCGCTATTCTAGGTGTTTTGGGTACTTTTAAGCTGGGCTTGATTGGCATTTTTGTAGCGAATATTTTCCGCTTTTTCTTTGGTAACGTTTATTTTGCAATTATTGTCCCTTTAACAGTTGGGATGCTATATTATATGCTCATGCGAAAGTTGCCTAAAATTGCTGGACATTTTTGGATGGGAGCCGGTATGGCATTTATTGCCATTGAAGTTATTTCTTCGTTACTGTTCTTTACTTATACGTTGCAAGATGGTACAGGATATGTAAATGAAGTCATTCGTATTATCAAGCAAGATTTTGCGAATCAAGCAGCTAACACACCACTTGGGGGTGGCGTTGTTGGTGCGGCAATATACCATGTGTTGTTCATGTTAATGTCAAATGTTGGTACTTGGATTGTCACGACATTGTTATTATTTGCTGGTGTGATTATATTTTTCCGAATTCCAGCTCGTGATATTGCTGAAAAAAGTGTTGAGAAGGCACAAGCGGGTGTGGCATATATTCAAGAACAACGGGCTAACGCCCCTAAACGTGAGCCTTTTTTCAATAAAAACGGACGTAAAAAAGATATTACTGATTATGGCGATAATCCATTAGGTGTTGATCATTCGGCTGCGTCAGAAATGGACAATCAGGCTGAAAAGGTTACTGATGAGTTGCCTCAAAACCACGAATTTATTGAACCAGAAATTAAGTGGAATGGTCCAGTAACCAATAATGAAAATAAATCGTCAGATGAAGTGGTAACACCTGCCACAACATTATCAGAGGCTGATGAAGAAGTATCGCTAGCGACCGATACACCAGAAGCAAATAATCCAGATTATCAACTGCCATCAGCAGAATTGTTGACACAGGTACCTCCGGCGGATCAAACAAAAGAATTTAAAAGTTTGACTGAAAAGTCACGCCTAGTTCATGACACATTACAAAGTTTTGGTGTGGAAGCGGAAGTGACCAGTGTCTCATTGGGACCAACCGTTACGCAGTATGAATTAAAACCTGGACAAGGAGTTAAAGTTAACCGCATTGCTAATTTGGCAGATGACTTGGCGTTAGCCTTAGCGGCTAAATCAATACGTATAGAGGCACCGATTCCAGGAAAACCATATGTTGGTATTGAAGTACCAAATGATACACAAGCAACTGTCGGGTTCCGAGATATGATTGAACATGCACCGTTTGATGATAATCCACTAAATGTGCCACTTGGAAGAGACGTTACTGGTAATATTATTATGGCCGATTTATCAGCCATGCCACATTTATTGATTGCCGGTTCAACAGGATCTGGTAAATCTGTGGGACTCAACGGCATTATCATTTCAATTCTACTTCGTGCTAAGCCTAGTGAAGTTAAATTGATGATGGTTGATCCGAAGGTAGTTGAATTATCGATTTACAATGGGATCCCACATTTGCTAACACCAGTTGTTTCTGAGCCAAGAAAAGCTGCCAAATCATTGCAAAAAGTAGTTGACGAAATGGAAAATCGTTACAAATTGTTAGCGCAATTTGGCAAACGGAATATCGGTGAATATAACGCTGCGGTTGATAAACAAAATGCCGGTGCTATTGCAACGGGTGAGCCTATCATGCAAAAAATGCCCTACATCGTCGCAATTGTTGATGAGTTTGCAGATTTAATGAGTACGGTTTGTAGTGAAATTGAGGTTTCAATTGCACGATTAGGTGCCAAAGCCAGAGCTGCTGGCATTCATATGATCTTGGCTACTCAGCGTCCAGATGTTAAAGTAGTCAATGGGACTATCAAAAGTAACATTCCTGGTAGAATTGCTTTTAGAACGGCTTCAGGCATTGATTCACGTACGATTTTGGATAGTAACGGTGCAGAAAAGCTGTTAGGCAGAGGTGATATGATTTTTGCGCCACCTGGTAAGCCGACACAACGTGTGCAAGGTGCCTTCATTAGTAACGCTGATGTTACTAGTGTGGTAGAATTTGTTAAAGCGCAGCAAGAAGTTCAGTATTCTGAAGCTATGACGGTGACAGATGAAGAAGTTGCGCAAGATGGTAGTGATATATCGGATGGTAACAGTGAAGATGAATTGTTCCAAGACGCATTGCAATTTGTAATCGAACAACAAAAAGCTTCTACTTCGTTGTTACAACGACGATTTAGAATTGGCTATAATCGAGCTGCCAGATTAATTGATGACTTAGAAGCAAGTGGCTATATTGGCCCAGCCGATGGTTCACGGCCACGACATGTCAATGTTTCGGATGGCAGTTCCGGTATTGAACAGTAAGTGTAAAACAAGTGATATAAAAGTAGAGTAATATAATGGCATTATCAAAAGAACAAATAGCAGCATTACAAAACGTATATGACAATGGTATTCTTGATCATGATGACGTTGCCCATGATGCTTTGAAGCAGGTATTAGTGGATTTGAAAAAATAAATTGCAAAAGTTCTAAAACAGTGCTAAGATTGTTTTTAGAAACTTTGATGAGGACAACTTGATTACTGTGCGTTTAAAGAGAGTTCATGTTTGGTGGAAATGAACAGCGTAAGTTTGATAGACTACCTTTGAGTGGTGATAAGTAGGTAACGAAATTCATTCGGGTGACGCCGTTAATTGTCATTTAAGTTGCATCTTATGATGCAAAACTTGGGTGGTACCACGGTAAAGCGTCCCTTTGAGTCTTTTGGCTCAGAGGGACGCTTTTTTCAAGTGTTGCGCAGGGTTTCGAAACGTAATTTGATTATTTATGATGAAGAGGGAAAGTATATGACAGAAATTCAATTAACATTTCCAGATGGTGCTGTAAAATCCTTTGCAGCAGGTACAAAGCCAATTGAGGTTGCAGCTGGTATTTCAAAGTCTTTGGCCAAAAAAGCAGTTTCCGCTAAGTTGAATGGTCAATATGTTGGCTTGAATGATGCGCTTGAAAATGATGGTGAATTCGCATTAATTACGACAAGTGATGATGAAGCTTTGGAACTTTTACGTCATTCAGCATCTCATTTGTTGGCGCAAGCCTTGAAACGTATTCCTAAGTTTGCCAATATGCACTTTGGTGTTGGACCATTTATTGATAATGGCTTTTATTACGACACTGATAACGGTTCAGGTAATCAAGTTTCAATTGACGATTTTGCGGAAATTGAAGCCATGATGCACAAAATTGTTGCAGAAGATTTGCCAATTGTATCACGTGAAATTTCACGTGACGAAGCGTTGACATTATTTAAAAATGATCCATACAAGATTGAACTCATTAATGATTTGCCAGCCGATGAGAAAATCACAATTGCTGTTCAAGGCGATCATGTTGAATTAGACAAAGGTGGACTTGTGCCATCAACAGGTTGGGTAAAGCACTTCAAATTAACTTCAGTTGCCGGAGCCTACTGGCGTGGTAAATCATCTAATCCAATGATGCAACGTATTTATGGTATTGCTGAATGGAAACAAGCGGACGTCGATGCTGAGGTTAAACGTCGTGAAGAAGCTAAAGAACGTGATCATCGTACCATTGGTCGTGATCTAGACTTGTTCTTTACTAGTCAAGAAGTTGGCTCTGGGTTGCCAGTGTGGTTACCAAATGGTGCAACTATTCGTCGACAAGTTGAACGTTATATTATCGACAAAGAATTAGCAAATGGCTACCAACATGTTTATACACCAGTGTTGTCGAACCTGAATTTGTATAAAACGTCGGGGCATTGGGATCACTATCGTGAAGATATGTTCCCACCAATGGATATGGGTGATGGCGAATTCCTAGAGTTGCGCCCAATGAATTGTCCTTCACATATTATGGTCTTCAAGCATAAGCCACGTTCATATCGAGAATTGCCAATGCGCATTGCAGAGCTAGGTATGATGCATCGTTATGAAAAATCAGGGGCTTTGACAGGATTGTCACGCGTTCGTGAAATGACTTTAAACGATGGGCATACATTTGTGGAACCTGAAAAGCTTGAAGAAGAATTTAAGTCAATTTTGACAATGATGATGGAAGTTTACCGTGACTTTGACATCACTGACTATCGTTTCCGTTTGTCGTATCGTGATCCTAAAAATACAGAAAAGTATTTTGATGATGATGACATGTGGGAAAAGTCTCAAGCGCAATTGAAACGCGCAATGGATGATCTTAACCTTGATTACTTTGAAGCAGAAGGTGAAGCTGCCTTTTACGGTCCAAAATTAGATGTCCAAACTAAAACAGCATTGGGTGGTGAAGAAACAATGTCTACCATTCAACTGGACTTCTTGTTACCAGAACGTTTTAATTTGACTTATATTGGTGCTGATGGACAAGATAACCACCGTCCGGTTATGCTACACCGTGGTATTGTGGGCACAATGGAGCGCTTTACAGCTTACTTGATTGAAATGTATAAGGGCGCTTTCCCAACATGGTTAGCACCATTACAAGTGCAAATCATTCCCGTTAATGTTGATGCGCATGGTGAGTATTCTCGAGATATTCAACAAAAATTGCAAGCCGCTGGCTTGCGTGCACACGTTGAGACAAAGGATGCCAAGATGGGCTATTTAATCCGTGAGGCACAAACGAACAAGATTCCATATACTTTGGTTCTAGGTGATTCTGAAGTGGATGGTCAAACTGTCACAGTCCGTAAGTATGGGGAAGACAAGACACAAACCATGTCATTTGAAGATTTCCAAAACATCATATTGACTGATGTTTCACACTATTCACGTGAAGTAAACGATTAAAAAGTTCAATTATGGCGTTGTTAACAAAAGCACCCTACGAATTTCGCAGGGTGCTTTGCAGTAAGAGGAGAAGTAAAATATTAATATGTCAGAGACAAAAGAGAGTCATCAACCGCAGCAACATGGTTTGAAAAATAGACACGTTCAATTAATTGCTATTGGCGGCACAATTGGGACAGGTTTGTTTATGGGTGCTGGAAATTCAATTCATTTTGCTGGGCCGTCCATACTGTTCGTTTATCTAATCATTGGATTTTTTATGTTTGTTATGATGCGTGCGATTGGCGAGTTGCTATATGCAGATCCAACGCAGCACACTTTTATCACGTTTATTACCAAGTATATTGGTAATCGCGCGGGTTTCTTTGCACGGTGGTCGTATTGGCTAACAATTGTATTTATGGGCATGGCTGAGTTGACAGCTGTTGCAAAATACATTCAGTTTTGGCTACCAGATTTGCCAAGTTGGCTGATTCAAGTCGTGATTTTGGTATTATTGACATGTGTTAATTTGGTTACGGTTGCTTTGTATGGTGAAACGGAATTTTGGTTTGCAATGATTAAAATCGTAGCTATTTTGGCACTGATTGCCACAGGTATCATCATGGCTTTGACGGGCTTTAAAACGACGGTTGGTGATGTTGCATTCAGTAATGTCTGGCATCATTTTAGCCTATTTCCAAATGGTGTTGGTAACTTTATTAATGCTTTTCAAATGGTAATGTTTGCCTTTGTGGGAATGGAATTTATTGGTATGACAACGGCAGAAACTGAGAACCCTCGCGCTGTCTTGCCAAAAGCAATTAATCAAATTCCGTGGCGAATTCTGTTCTTTTACCTTGGTGCATTATTC
This sequence comes from Leuconostoc sp. BM2, assembly GCF_002095565.1. Classification (NCBI taxonomy): domain Bacteria; kingdom Bacillati; phylum Bacillota; class Bacilli; order Lactobacillales; family Lactobacillaceae; genus Leuconostoc; species Leuconostoc sp. BM2. The sequence goes on from NZ_MOWQ01000030.1 coordinate 18,279, forward strand.
ATTATTATGACGATTTATCCTTGGCAAAAAATTCCTGCTAATCAAAGCCCGTTTGTTATGATATTCCAATTGGCTGGGATTAAATGGGCAGCAGCTTTGGTAAACTTTGTCGTATTAACTAGTGCGGCATCGGCTTTGAATTCGGTGTTATTTAGTGCTAGTCGAAATTTTTATGCCTTGGCCTATCAGTCAAAAGCCTCATTTATAAAACCATTCCGCAAAATGTCTCATGCTAAATTACCGGTGAGAGCAATTTTGTTTACATCTCTAATGATTGCATTTTCTGCAATTATTTCATTAATTCCAACGATTACAAACGCTTTTAGTTTTGTGACAAGTGCATCCACAGATTTGTTTTTGATGATTTATGTGCTTATTTTGATTGCTTATATGCGTTATCGTCAATCAGACAATTATATGCCGGATGGTTTCTTGGTTATTGCGCCAAAGGTTTTGGTGCCAATGGCCATTGTATTCTTTGTTTTTGTGTTCATAACCTTATTTTTTAATCCAGAGTCGCGTATTCCGGCGCTTGGTTCAACGATATGGCTCATTGTCTTTGGTTTCATCGCGATGAGGCAGCCTAAAACAATTAGTCTTGAAAAGTAAGTCCTAGTGACTTGCTTTTTTATTTGATAACGATATGATGAATATTAGATTATAAAAAGCAAAAATTCATCATGGCTCATAAAAGAAAACTAAAACGGTCAGAAGTTCCGGTAAATCTGACTTGGAATTTAACTGATATTTTTAAAACGCCGGCAGACTATGAGAAGGCGTGCCAACAAACGACAGATACAATTAATCATTTTTCGTCCTTTAAAAATCATCTGGGTGATAGTCCTCAAAATTTATTGCTTGCAACTGAAAAGTTAGTGAATGTGATCGACGTTAATATTGATAAAACTTGGGCTTATGCAGAACTTTTGTATGCTAGTGACATGACTAATCCAGTTGCTCAGCAAGTTAAAGGGGCATCTGACGAGCTCATGGCAACTTTTTACGCAGGGACAGCTTTTTACAAAATTGAAATATCAGGCATTGAATCCGATAAACTGCAGTCATATATGACGCAAGAGCCAAAATTGTTGCATTATCAATTTTATTTTGACAAAATTCGTTTAAATAGTGCCCATCAATTAACAGCGACCGAAGAAAAATTATTGGGTGCGTTAAACGCAACTCTTCAAAGTCCTAATGATGTTTTTGATACGCTTAATGATGTTGATTTGAACTTTGGCACATTGAGAGATGAAAATGGCGATGAAATTGAATTAACCATGGGGAATGCTTCACAGTTTATTCATTCACAAAATCGCGACATCAGAAAGAAAGCTGTTGATATGATAGCGCACGCGCATATCAGCGTTTCGCATACTATGGCTAAACTTTATAATACCCATGTTCACAGTCAAAATACGATTGCTGCATTACGTGGCTATCACAGTGCGCGCTCACAGCAATTAGCACAAAACAATATTCCTGAAGCATTGTACGACGTGCTCATTAGTAAAACCCATGAACACATCAATACGGTTTACCGCTACTACGATTTAAGGAAAAAAGTGCTTGGGGTTGAGCAATTACATCATTATGACTTATCTGTACCATTAACTGGTAAAGATTTCTTACCAACAACCTATGAAGAGGGGGAAAAGCTGGCACTAGAGGCATTGAAGCCACTTGGTGAGGATTACGTTAACCAAGTGAAAGAGGCATTAAATAATCGCTGGATTGATGTTGCAGAAAATGTTGGTAAGTCTTCTGGTGGTTTTGAAATTGGTATTGCAACAGTTCATCCGTATATTTTATTAACTTGGACAAATAAATTGTATAGCACTAATATTTTGGTGCATGAATTGGGCCACGCGATACATAGTGTCCGAAGTAATCAAACACAACCCGTTCAATATAGTGAAGCGGCAACTTTCAATGCCGAGATTGCTTCCACGCTCAACGAAATTTTATTGCAAAATTATCTGATTAAAAAATACCAAAATGACCGTGAAGCGCAAATTTATTTGCGTACAAAATCAATTGCTAGTTTTTTGAATGTAGTTGTAACAGCTGCAGAGTTTGCAGAATTTGAGCACCTAACTTACCAAACGGAACAAAACGGTCAAGCATTGTCTTTAACCGTATTGAATCAAATGACGACACAATTAGAAAAGCAATTTAATGGTGAGCAAATTGTTGATGATTTTCCGGATGACAGTTATGCCGTCCAATTTGCCAGTGTGCCACATTTTTACTACAATTTTTATGTCTATCAATATGCGACATCGTATGCGGTGGCCAGTGCGATTGCTAATAAAATATTGAGTGGTGACAAGCAAGCGCTGGATAACTACCGCCGTTTTTTGGCTTCAGGTGGCGTCGATTATCCAGTTAATCTCATTAAGTCAGCAGGATTTGATATGGTCAGTGGGGAGTATCTTGATAGTGCTTTTGCGAATTTTGAAGAGGATGTTAATACCCTAGAACAACTTTTTTCGACTAAATAAATCGTTATCAATACTTGCGAGGGCTGTCAAGATAACGATGTGGTAAAATAGAATTACTGAAATTGGAAGGAAAATGCGTCGCTGTTTCAGATTATGACCGGCGCAAACTCATCATGGCTTTTTTAATTGATTTTATTCTACATATTGATGCTCATATTGCTAATTTGGTGCAATCATTTGGTTTATGGACATATCTTATCTTATTTGCAGTCATTTTTATTGAAACTGGCGCAGTCATCATGCCCTTTTTGCCTGGGGATTCTTTGCTATTTGCTGCGGGTGCAATTGCTGCCACGCAGGCTGGACTCAATGCTGGATTGAATCATTGGGTGTTTATGTTTGTTTTCTTTTTTGCAGCCATTTTGGGCGACACATTGAATTTTTGGATTGGCCGAACAGGTGGTTATCAGCTGATTAGGCATCCATTAATTGGGCGCTTCATTAAAGAGGAGCATATTCGAGAAGCAGAGGGCTTTTTCGAGAAAAAGGGCGCGGTTGCCATCATTATTGCGCGTTACATGCCGATTGTGAGAACCTTTGTGCCGTTTGTGGCAGGTATTAGTCAGTCCCCGTATGGCCGATTTTTGAAAAACAGCGTGATTGCTGCGTTTACGTGGAGTTTGATTGCCACGGGGGCAGGGTACTTGTTTGGCAATATTCCGTTTGTTAAGGCGCATTTCTCTATCATTATTTTAGGCATTGCTCTGGTAACATTGTTGCCAACGATTATTGGCATTATTCGTTCAGCAATGATTTCACGTCGGCAAAAAAAATTATCTAAAAAATAATATTTATCATAAAACCACCTGATATACCAATATAACAGACGGTATCATGATAAACTCAATTCAGTAA
>NZ_MOWQ01000031.1:0-21580 GCF_002095565.1 Leuconostoc sp. BM2
TCCTAAATGATTCTATTAAATTAGCAACACGATCATGTAGGGTTTCAATATCTTCCGCTGATACCGTAAACGTGACTAAGGTGGAAAAGAAGTTTTTCTTTTCTGAAATATGATCGTTTAGCACTTCCGCAATTTCAATCGTTTTATCATCTTTACTAGAAGAAAATCCCTCTGCCTGATAACGTTCTTCAACATTATTACTAGCTGTCTTTAACGATTGACTAGCACGAGTTGCTAAGCCATAGATACCCTCTGACTTATAATAATGTGCTTTCAAATTGATGTCGATTGGATAACTCATATTTTGTACTAGTCGGAATAAATGAAAGCCTGTGATGTTTTCTGGCGTTGTCGATAACACTAATTTGGCAACATAACGCACATTATCATCATTAACCAATTTAACGTAGCCACTCACTGCCCCGTCATCAATCACAGTATCACTTAATTTGAAAATATCACGTTCTTGTCCGACTTTTCTAAAATCATGGAGCTGTCCCTGGATAAAGTTATTACGCATTAAATGAACTAATTCATCAGTGGTCAAACGCCTGGTATGATCCAAATAGCCAACTTTTTCATAAGCCTGTTTTTCACTAGCTCTAAAATCATCAAACAGTTTTTCGTCAAATGGCTTTTCATAATTAAACCAACCAGCCAACTCATCTACAAAGTTATTCATAGCATTAGTGGCTTGTTTAATCACTTTACCAGAATTTTGATTATGTAATTTGATACCCAAAACAAAACGTTCAATTGTCTGTGACACACCAGTAGCAGTGATTGCACTAATTTCATCTACAATCATTTGAACAGGTGTCTCACCCATATCGGTTGCTAAAGAGGGTTGCAATTCTTTATAACGATTAACCAAATCCAAATCACGATTATAAAGACGCAATTCAAAATCTTCAAAATCAGCAAGCCGATCAAATAACAGACTCAATTGTGTTTGTCGTTTGGAAATACCGGCCTCATCATTATCTGAAATACTTAGTGCTTCAATATTGAAATATGCCCAGGCTTCATTGTCCTGGGTTAATAAAATATTATCTTTCACGGCTTTAAATGGTACTGCTAGTTTCATTGATGTCTCCTTATTTTTTTATTTGTTATGTACCTACAAAGTCAAAGCTTTGTAGTATCTTCAATTGACAATAGCGTTATAATATAAATCAGTTAGTTAAGTTTGTCAGCAACGCTCAAAAATCTCTGAAATTATCCTTTTATGTGAATATATGACGTTTTCAATTACTGACAACCTAATTAACGCTGCCACTGTTGTCGCATCAACAGTGGTTTTTTTGTGGATAATAATTTTTCTATATTAGGTGTATAATTCTTTCTGTTGGGTAAGGTGCTCTCCTTGTGTTTTACAAAATATCATTGCTAACTTTCCCTACCCAATATTGACCACTGACCTCATCATCAGTGGTCTTTTTTAATACACAATCACTTTTTTTGTATCTTCCAACACAAAACCATTCTTAATGCGCCACCTGATTTGAATTAAACCGTTCGCATCAAAATAGCGTAATTCAAGGGTAGTTTTGAGATACGTCCACTTAATATCAGTGACATTAAGGTCATAGAGATAAGCATTATAAATCGCTTTAAATTCCGCAACTAACACTACAACCCTACATAATCGCCATGAGGTAGCTTTGTGAAATCACCACCCAAAATCAGATCATGTCCGTACTTCTTAAAGTCAAAATAGGTCTCAATCTCATCATTGGATAGTTGACCAACACCACCACGCCTTGCGATCACTTCGTTGGCTAAGTCATCTTCATCTTCTGCCTTAATAATCACTAAATTCTCAACTTGATTATCAATTGTGTTGTCAAGTAAAACTAACCCTTGATCATATAAATCAGCTAGAGTTTTTTCATCAACACCATTTTCAACAGCTCTTTTGGCACTCTCGACCATGTTATTTAGCTTAACAATCGACTCATAAGGATCTATTTTAAATGGTGCTTCATAATCACTGATCATGATTTCTTCGTTACCAGTATCTGATCTAATCGCGCCTTTTTCAGTTAAAACTTGTGTTACCCGGCTAGGTGACACAGGTAAGGTAAACCATTGACCAAGAGACGGTACATTCACAGCGCCAACAAATATTTTAATTTCACTAAACTTAATCATAAAAAAAACACCCCCTTTAGGTGCGAACTCATCAATTTCTAAAACGTTTGAATATCAATGCGCCTGTCATTGCCAAAACGCCTGATACAGCACTTAAAATGCCAATTGACGATTTTGCTTGCGTTGCATGTGTTTCTGGTAGGGCTTTGGCAACAGCGTCATCTAGATTTTGCTTAGCGTCAACAACCTTGTCATTGTTAGCGTCCTTACCATTAGCTGTTAGCACTTGATTATAGGCTTCAACAGCACGGGCGACACTAGGCACACTAGCGACTTGTGTTGGGACTGAAACAACATTACCAGAGCTATCGGGTGTGACTTCAACTGGTTTCACATGATTAGTTTCACCATTATCATTCTTATCAGGTGTTGTCGGTGTCAAAGGTACTGTGTTGGTATCGTTTGATGAACTTGATCCACCAGCATTTGAGTTATCTGTCACACCATTATTTGATGAGCCACCTTGATCACTTGATGAATTTGAACCACCATTGTCTGATGATGAATTTGATCCAACGTTACCTGATGATGAACCACCATTATCACTTGATGAACTCGTTCCAACATTATCATCTGGCAATGTTGAACCATTATCGTCATCATCACCTGGTGTTGGTTTTGGCGTATCAGTACCACTATTATCATCTGATGAACTCGTTCCACCATTGTCTGATGATGAACTTGAACCTGTGTCACCACCTGGCAAATTGCTATCATCATTATCGCCAAAATCATCACTTGATGATGTCGCACTTGCCACTGGATCAACACTAGACGTTAAGGCGACTGCTTTTACTTGTGGCAATACAGTAGAAGTGGCTTGTATTGGTTGTGCTGTACTAGTATCAGTTGTTGGTACAGTGCTTTTTTCAGCCGTTAATGAAACGTTATCAGCCTTAGCCGTATCATCAGTTTTAGTCTGATCAGTTGATGAAGCAGTCAATTGCGCTTGCTTATCATCTTGTACTGTATCAGTCGTTTTCACGGCTTGTGCGTCCGTGTTTGAAACTTTGTCAGCATTGACTTGTGTGGTATTAGCACTCACAGCTACTCCAGCTACCGCAACAGCTGCGATTACCCACAACTTACCTGATTTGTATAACTTGTACGTCTTTGAAATTTCCATAATTTGTTGTAAATAAAAAGCACTAATTTTTGCGCTTATCCTTTCTGATTTTTAACGTCAATCACGACTTTTAGATTTTTCAACAATAATTGGTGTATCTGCCATGTGACTCACTTCAAAATAACCAGTTGGCAAGACACGATCATGATAATAAACCGATCGATTAAGTATTCTTTTAATACCAAATGTCGCAATTGAAATGGCATACTGCACTAATCCTAAGCCGTCAGGCTTAACTCTGTTTGATAAAGAGACAATCCCAACAGGCATGGCAATATATGCGCCCACATAAACTAATTTACCTAAGTCAGAGTTAGCATGATAAAAAGCTTGCAATGGCACGTGAAAAATAAGATAAATAACAACGACTGAAGCAAAAAATATAATGGCTGGTTTCAAACTAATCCCAACAGGTAAGCTATATTCATCTGAAATTTTGCGAATGACAATATCTTGTTTCAACGCCTTTTGATAGTTATAAACTTCTGCCATATTAACCAAATATATTTTTAAAGATACCACCAATAGAATTAAGGACAGTATCTGGACTTTTAACAACGAAGTAGACCAAACCACCAACAGCAAGGCTGACTATTATTTGACCAATTGAGCCTTTAATAAAGTGTCTGACAACCAAATACATAATACCCATTGCAATAAACGCTGATACCCAACCAGCTACTTCTGATTGAAGACCCGTAAAGCTAATGGATCCCGTGGGAATTTGAAACATAAAATTTGTTACGATTGCTTTCATCATAACCTCCTCTTAATTTAATAGACCGCCTTGTGTATGGATCATCCTAACCACATAATAAGTTGATCCCTTTGGCGAAACGGTCAAAGTAAGCTGTTCTGAATGTTCCAGCTTTGTCTCTGTATCGGTTAGTGTCAACAAGTATTTAATGTTCATGTTGTCCTTAGAACCTGAAACGTTGACTTGATCAATACTCTTAACGGCGTATTGTCCCTCTAGTCCCTCTGGCTCTTTCATGATTAAAGACATATCACTAGCTTTTGAACTCACATACTTCTCACTAAAGGCTTTGACAAAGGCTTGAACTTTATCACTGCTTGCCAACGTGGCATTATTGGTATCATCTTGATCAATCTTGCCAACATGTCCGACAATATCTTGTTCGGTCGTAGCATAAGGTAACGCCAAAACAGTGTACTGCCCTGCTTTTTGAGCAAAAGGCAAATTAAAAACGCGAATAATTGTATTTTTATCGTTGCCAACCGTATAGCCAACTTGATACTGTGCAATCTTCACGTCATTTTTGGTAAACGTATTTAATAATCTGGATCCCACATACGTCTCTTTTTGTGAGTCCTGATTGTCATAAATTGTGCTACTGATATTAGTGGCAAAATACTTTTTTAAGGTTTTCAAACGTTTTTGCTTATCATCATCATTATCTGACTGCGTGAAATAGGTTTGAAAAAAACCTTGCGCATAACGATTAAGACTAGGTGAATAAACACTTTGTCCCATACTAGCCTTTTCTAGCTGGTCATCATACGTTTTCATCTTAGCAATGAGCTTATGATTAGTTTGACTCACATTACTAGCTTTTATAAAAGCAATTGCACCACTCAAACCAACTAAAACCAGGGCAATTTTAACAAAACGCCTAATCCATTTGCCCCGTTTTTGGACTTTGGCATAAGGCAATGATTGGTCTGGCTTATCACGAGACTTGACATAACCCTTTTTGATTGACTTTAACTTATCAAACACAAATTTTACATACCCCCAAACCGATCTACTTTTTGCGTAATTTCTTCTGCTAAATTGATGACGTTGTCCGCCACCTTTGGCAATGACTTGTATTGTTTGTTCAACACAGCCAAGTTACGACGTAAACTCGCTAAGTCATCACCGATTAAATCACTCCACTTTGGATCATTTTCCATGATTTCCTTAGCCTTGTTAACAGCAGCATACAAATTACCGTCTTCGATTTTTGACAATGCCTTAAAGTTAGCGACTTCGGTTGCAGTAGCGCTAAGTGCTTTTTTGAATTGTGTTCCTTGTTCTGACATCTGTGTGTCCTCCAATTTTTAACTTTTAAAAAGGTAAGTTGACCTTTTCGGCAACTGACAATAATTTCTTTTGACGCGGACTTAATTCTGCGTCATCAATAATTTCATCTATCGTTTCTTGACCAAAATATAGGATCAAGGCTTTTAACGTTGGTGCAACTTGTGTAATAAACCAATCAAGCGAACGCGCCATAGATAAATCGACTGGTTGAGCAACATACTCAACCACACTAGCCTGTTGCAAAAAGGCACGCCAGGGCGCCCATTGCTGTAACTTATCAATCTCTTTCTGCGCCATTTTATCAACGGACACATCATAGAATCTAACGTATTCTTGAAAGTAGGCAAATAATTCGGGTCCGACTTTACGTTTTTCGACAAGGTGCTGGGCTAGTGTTTGTGCACGATCCTGCTTTAATTCAATTTCATAACGATTTTTTATGCCAATTTCTTCATGTGGAATATGTCTTTTGGTCGCCTGTTCCTTGTCTTTTTCATAAAAACGAAAGAAAACTTGACCACTGCGCGAACCAAAATACATGGTTGCACCACCTGATTGACCATTACCGATAAAGGTTGGCTCACTTCTAAATTTTTGTGTGTAGCGCTTAGCTTCAACAATCTTGTAGAGATCAAAAATATTGAAAATTCGTTCCATATCGTTAAAAGCATAATCAATTCGTGTCACATGACCACCGTTATCCAAAGCAAGGCTTAGAAAATCAAAAATATTTCTATCTTGTTGCATGAGCATATTTTCCAAAATTCGTATTCCTTGACCTGATACCGTGATCAAACTTTCTGGCGCGTCTTTTTTGCCGTACACTGTGATAAAGGCTTGACCTGCAAAAGCGTAGGTAATTGAATAACCAAAACGTCCACCGTCACGTTGAATAAATAAATCATATCCTGACTGTAAAAGCGTTTTGACTAGCCATTCCGCAGTACGCATTTTAAACGAAATACTTAAATAATCCAGCCATAAACTCATACCAGCTGCATTTAACAACACGCTTAGCGTATGCCGTTGATCTGCATTTAATAATCTGGCAATCACCTCATCACTACGTTCAATTTTTTTGATGTAAGTTGACCGTGAAACATTAAGAAACAAAGCCATTTGAACTTGCGATAAGTCTAACTCTTTACGAAACGCCACTAAATCAATTCCTCTAGTGACTTCATAATCTAACTTAAAATATTTCTCTGACATGTTTTACTTGTTTGTAAACAACGTCCCAAATCTGCATACGATCCATTTTTTCATCAACAGACTTTGTAGCAAACGTCATGTACCAATCACCCTCTCCTTTCTGGTAAACCTGTTCTGGATCCACGATAGTCCCCAATGCAAGCGCTGGGGGTAACTTATCACCTGCAACTTGATATACCCGCGTATCAATGACATGTTCGTCAAGAAAATGACCAAATAAAAACGCATAACCTGTATTATGCGCTGTGCCATATAATTCATTTGGTAGAATACCAAGATATTGATATAACAAATTCCGTTTTAATAACCTCATTTCTATTTTTATTAAGTAAATTTAATATTAAAACGATTTTTTAACATCATTTTTTAATTTAAAATCAAATTTACACACTGGTTTTAAATCGCTGTAAATCAACGCCCCGTAAGAATGAGGGCTTGTTGCCTGTTGGCTTTTTTGGAAATTTACCCCCCCTATTAGTAATTTGGGGGGTTGGCGAATTTGATCAAATGATTGTACGTTATTCAGCGCACAATCGGCTACAAAGACACAACGGCACGTAATCCCCTTTTCTAACGCCACCAGTCGCGCACCAGCAGAGCTGGGCGCTTCCTTTTCCACAGCAGAGCTGTTCCATGGCTGAAAAGGGTTAACGTGCCGTAAGTGCTTTACTTAACGCCTCATGCACCCCGACTGCCTACAATCACTAAATCAAATTAGACCTGCCAAATAACTAATAGGGACTAACTAAAAGTTCAATTCTACATATTTAGCGCTTTTACTATCCAAAAAATCCTTAATCTCACCCATTGGCTCAACTGGAACGGCTGGATATTGCTGACCTAATTCATCAAAATATTTAAAAGGCACAAAGTCTTTAGGAATAACAGGCGCAAAAAATGATCTGGCTTGCCCTGGTGTCATAGCTAAATAACCCCACCCCTTTAAATTCTTTGAGAGTTCCTTAAACTGCACTTCGTCAACATCATCAGGGAACATCATAGATAGTCCACTAGATTTCATCTTACCAAGTGCCACACGGAACTGGAATTGATCACGAGACGCACTCCCAATCATATCAGCCGTTGGTTTCTGCATAGCAATCGCTACAAAGTAACCTAATTGACGACCTAACATCGTAATTTGTCCCAAAATTTGTTGGATCGCTTCACTTTCGTTATATTTCAAACCAGAAACAAACGCACCAAATTCATCAAAAACAAAAAAATGTGGTTTCAAGCCATACTTACGATAGTTGCCAACATTTTCTTCTAAATTATCATTCAATAGATCATGATATTCACGACCACGCTTAATCATTTCCAAATAAAAACGATAAAATGATTTTAGAATACGATCACGACCATAAGTCACACGATATTTTAGGGACGCTGTTTTGCCAAGCACTGATAAATCAGTCTCTTTAGGATCTGCAACATCAACAATCGCACCACTTTTAATCAGACCATTCAGCAAACTAAACAAAAAGAATGATTTACCAGAACCCGTATCACCAGAAATAAGTGCCTGGGGATATTTTTCATAATCCCAAACCACCCCTTTCATAATTTCAATCGTATGATCTGTTATGGTCATGTCAGATAATCCTAAGCGTAATCCCAACGGATTAGAAATAAAGTCAAATGACTTAAAACCAAAAATATCGTTCGTCCCCACACCGTCCGCAAACAACATAGCCGACATAGGTTGTGAAATACGGCGATCACGAAAACGATCCTGATACTTTTGTCCGTCCATTGGCAAATAGATTGAAAAACCAACCTTACCATTATTTTTTAAGCTAACCTTTGGCAGCTTAATTTTTTGTTTTACCAATGCCAACCACCTTTCTCACCACTTAAATTGAAACTCAAACGGTGTTCTTTTTCATCAACTTCCTTGACCAAATAATATTGATTAGCAATTAACCAATTAGATAAGCGTTCTAAACGAAAAACAGTCGCCCAAAAACCTTGAAATTGATAAGTCTTCCAATACCAATAACTTGCACCAAGCACTAAGACAACCATAGCAATCAAAGTTAAATAAAGACCTGGTAACAAACTATTGACGAAAGCTAACCAATCCACTTGTGTGACCAATGCTTTTATAAAACTGACTAACCCTTTACTAGGTGGCATGATAGCAAGTAACCGAAAAACAATCGTGATCAAAAATACGACCACTGGCACAAGACCAATTGCAATAAAAACATCACGTCTTAAATGCCTATGCCAATAACGAACACGGAAACCACGGGGAAATAACTGACTCATTGATTAACCCCTTTCTTGCCATTACTTAGTTTTGGCTTCAGCAGGCTTAACAGTTGTTTGTGGCTTATTATCAACAGTTGCCTTTGAAATACCACTAGCAGAGAAGAACAAAACATCTTGATCTGGATCATCATTGGTTGAACCGTCAAATAATGACACAACCAAATTTTCAAATTCAACCTTATCAAATGGCTTAAAGGCACCCTCTGGGAATACGCCCACAGGAACACGAACTGTTAATGCCTTACCATTTTCATCACTCACACGCACATCTTTAGCAATCAAATCACCAACACGGGATCCACGATCTTGTTGTTCCTGATACGTCAAAGTTTCAAAGACATCACGAGTGGCACCATACATAAATGAACCCGTAAAGAAATCTGTATCAACAACAGGGAAATACTCACCCTTAACCACAACCATAGTACGGGCTGACTCATTCGCCCAAGTAGTCGCTACTGTTTCATTCTCTTTCTTAATAACAGCAGTCAAACCAGAAACCTTAGTCCGTGAACCACCAATTGGCACCAAATCTAGCGTCATATTTTCAAACTTCACAACATCTTTTGGCTTCAATCCCTCTGGCAACTTACCAACTGGTGTAACAGTCAAGGCATCAGCGTCAGACCCTTCAATCAAAAACTGTGGTCGCCCATTATCAGGTGTGCCTAAATACAAAAACTTCAAGTTACCCTTTTCAGGCAACAACTTCAACATTTTACTCATAAAAATAAAAACTCGCTTTCTTAATCAAAATAAAAAGAACACTCTAGATCAAATAATCAAAATGTTCTTAGCAACAAACCATTAAATTTTAGTCTCAACCGACACATGGAACTCATACTTACCAGCCAATGGCTTTAAATCAGCTAACAATTCCGCATGTTCATCTGCCGTTAAAGGCTTTTCAAAATCACCACGCAAGAATATTTTCGTCTTGCCCTCATCATTAGTCATAATAACGTTTAAACCGCCTTTCATGATACGTTTGTTCATACTCACTAAGTGGGATATAATTTTCAGGTTTAATCAAACCTTTCAAAATTTGATTATCTTTTTCCTCGAACCACTTAATTAGTTCAATGTCGGTTGTTAATAGACCCCCATCATCTAATGTAAACACATCAGGATATTCGTCCATAACCACCACCCTACAATAAAACGCCCTGATCAACTAAATTAGTTAAAAAGAACGTAATTTATAAAAAAATTATAATTCATCAACAATAAGTTAAATTGTAAAAAAAACCTAAAAAACAACTTAACTTATCAATTCATATCTATTTCTAACAAGACCAGCGATAAACTAAAATGGATTATAACCAATCATTGCGAACGCTCACACTTTCAATAAGTGATCCTGGCATTCTTTACATCTACAATTTGTGTTCTGCCAAACGCCACTTGACGTTTAACTCCCCCACACTCTGCGCGCCTTTGACACCGCTACGGGTTTGATTTCAGTAGTTAATGATTAATTGACATAACGCAGTTAATCATCACGAGCTAGATATGAAAGCTCGACCCCATGACTACTCGCCAGGTAGCATAACAAAATAATAAGCACAAAAAACTTGCATTATTTTAATATCTCACATACAATTATCTTGTCTAGAGGTAATTGTAAAAATGAATATAATTGTTATCTAAATGACTGTATATTCAGTTTTTATAACTTCGTCTGGTGCCTTGCGCACCTTTTTTTATTCTCTCATAAGGATAGAAGATAAAAAATTAACTCAAATGGATAAAATTAAATGTCGCCCAATTGCACGGGCTTTTTTTATCAACTAACTTACAAATACTATTATATTCGTATATTTTTGAATGTCAACAATTTTTAAAAATATTTTTCGTTAATTTACGATTTTAAAACAATAAACAATTTAAGGGAACCAATAATGACAGAGGAATATAACTTATTAGATAGAGTTAAACAACTGGCAAAAGAACAAGGAAAAACACTATCAGACATAGAAAAAGAAGCTAAACTGGGCACTAGAAGTATATATTCTTGGAAAAATATTGCTCCTAATACCAAAAATTTAGAAACAGTTGCAACCGTTTTAAATACCTCAACGGACTATCTTTTAGGACGAACTGATGATTCAACGCCAATTGATGTTTATTTTCGTATTGACATGAAAAATGTACCAGAAGAAAAACGAGAAGACTTCAAAAAAGAACTCACACTGTTACGAGACTTCGCATTTAAGCGATTACAAGAAGAAGAGAAAAAGTTAGACGATCAGGGAAAAGATAACTAAATGAATACTGACGAGATAGAAAAATATACCGAACTTGAAAATCAGGCAAACCAATTAATTGAAACGGTAGCAACAGAAAATAATTGTGATCCACAAGACCTGAAATGGTGGCATATATCAAACTATTTAGAAGACAACCATAAAATTGTTCTCGTCCCACTCAATAAAAATGAATTTAGTACGATCATCGCAGATACCTATGGCATTTATGGATTAACTTTGAAAGATAATCGTATGGCCATGATCTGTTACAACAATGAATGTACAGAAACCCGACAACACTTTACAATCATGCACGAAATTGGGCACTTCTTACTTCACAAAAATAATCAAACATATCCTTCTTTAATGCAAGAAAACGATTATACCGAAGAAGACCAAATCTTTGAAAAAGAAGCCAATAATATAGCTGGTATGTTATTAGCAAACAAAAAAGCCATTCAATCATTACTAAACGAAAGAAAGCCTTTTAATTATTTATGTAAATATTTTGGCATTAGTAGCCAAGCTATGCGAATCCGATTATTTAACTTATTCTACTTTCAAACAGCTAAACAGGTCATTGAAGAAGAAAAACAGGTAAAAAATATTTTTATTTACTCACAGCAAACAATCGCCAACTATATTTATAAAAACTATCAATTCAATATCAAATAAAATCTGCCACCAGACACGGAAACCGCGCAACAGCCAACCGCCAACACAACAGTTGAGATCGCCCGTGGTTATTATTATCATTGTGGCTTTTTTTAATGTCTTTAAATCAAAACCAATAGAGAAAACTACAAGAAATTGTTGACACAAGCAAGTCACAAATGCTTGATTGAGAGTGAGGGAAGTTTAGAGCTGAAAATAGTTTTTCCCTTGTTTTTAGGAAGAAAAAAACTTTAATCAAACAAACACTTGACCGATCGTTCAGTCGTCCGTCACTTTATCCATACAAGCTTTGGTTTTACCCACTTGCTTTAATCAATTACTTAGTCATTGAACCAATAAAAAAACGCCCTTATTGGCGCTGTATCACTATACTTATTCTCTTTGTCACGATACAGCTTAAATACAAGCTCTGTGTCCTTAAACACCGTTTTACCTGCCGAGCCGTTAATGGTCGCTCTCACCCTACTACACGCCCAGTATGGCTTGTTTGTGTAGCACCCACATATTTTTGTACAGTAGTGTCTGGGAAAATGGCACTTGTCTATTTTTTCGTATACCTGATACAGCATTTTGGATCTACCGAGTTGCAAGAAACACAACTACCCCCTACCTGTCATATCAACCATACCCCTTAAAGTGTTTGGTTTCACTCTTTTTGAAATCACCCACATTTACAACACAAAGGTTATATTGTATAATAGAGCTACATTGATCAACTAAAAAAGATGTATGTAGCTATCAAGGATTGCCGTCCTTGGTGGCTTTTCTTTTTATAATAAATTTTATTTATGTTTATGCACATAATATAACGTATCAAACATCACTATGTCAATAGTTTTATAAAGTTATAGAGTTTAATACTATTTTATAAAGTTATTATTTTATAAAGTTATATTATTATATTTTGCTAATATTATAAAGTTATGATATTATATATTTATAAATAATTTATATTGCTTATTCATCAATAGATTGAACACTAGAAGTATAAGATTATATATTTATGAATTTCCAAATTTATACTATTATAACTTTATATTCTTATACTTTTATAATTTTATAAAGAGGTTAAAAATGACTAAAGTTATTACAACTGGAAACTTTAAGGGTGGTGTAGGGAAGACAACAAATTCCGTCATGCTATCTTATACGTTATCTAAAATGGACAAAAAAGTATTACTCATTGACTTAGATCCTCAAGCTAATGCAACGGACTTATTGTTAACAACAATGACTAATATTTACAAGAAAAAACCAGATTTTAAAGAGACACTTTTTGAATCTATCAAAAACAACAATCCAAAAGAGGCATTAATAAATGTAAAAGATAACCTCGACTTATTACCGTCATATTCTGATCTACAAAACTATGAACGATTTTTGTATGATAACTTTTCTGATGATTACTCACAAGACCATCATTTAACAAATTTCATCAGCAAAATAAAAAATGAGTATGACTTTGTATTTTTAGATATTCCACCACAGCTTAACAAATTCACTGACAATGCACTTGTGGCAAGTGATTTTGTGATTGTTATACTACAAACACAAGAACGAGCTTTAAAGGGTGCTGAAAAATATATAGAACATCTGTTAGCGTTACAAGACGACTATAACTTGGATATAGACCTTCTGGGTATACTTCCCGTACTACAACAAAACGGATCTGAACTTGACCTGGATGTTTTACAAGACGCCACCGAGAGTTTTGGTGATAACAATATTTTCAAGACTCATATTAAACAAATGAATAGATTAAAAAGATTTGATAGAACAGGAATAACTGATAATACCAAAGATATTCACGACAAACGTATACACGCAATTTACAGCGAACTCATAGCGGAAACACTTGAACGCATAACTATATTCGAAAAAAATAAGGAGCATGAATAATGACGGACAATATTGGATTAAATTCATTTCGAAAAAAGAAGACAGAGCGCCCAGAAAATATTATTCCTGAACTTTCTGAAGATACTAACCGTACTATGCCAGAAGATTTATTGAAGCTTCCTCAAAAGAAATTGACAAGCAAGGATCTACCAAAATCAATCAGACTACCATTAAACACACATACTGCTATAAGCACAATTGCTACATTGCAAAGTAAAAAAATTTATGAAGTAATAAATGATATTGTAGAAGAATACATCAACAATCTGCCTGTAAGCGAAAAAAAGATTATTCGATCCAGTATTGAAACTGTGAAAAACAATCATTAAAAAAATTGGTATAGATTGTGAAAAAAGGGTAAAAGCGAGTTTGTGAACTGTCGGAAAAGGACAGGGGGATCAAAATTCACAAGGCTGATTTCACAATTGGCGATAGCGGTTGCTATAACGGCTACTCTGGGTAAGACATGTTATGTTAACCTTAATTGGTCTACAGACCTAAATATGAAATCAAACATCGTTAAATCAAGAATTTTTAGTTAATTCTATCGGCCAAACAACAGTGCATAAAACATTCTGAAACAGCATAGGGTAGATTGTAAAATTAAACCGAACACTTGAATAAAAAAGCCGCAGCGCCTTTAATGGTAATTGTCCAAAACAACCATAAAGGAACTGCGACTCATGACTAGTTTATCATCTCAAGAACGTACTGTCATTCAAACTTTTCTGGAATTGAATTATTCGATTCGTGCCATTGCGCGCTTTATTAAACGCTCTCCTTCAACCGTTTCGATTGAAATTCATCAAGTCACGCCCTATAAAGCTGATATTGCTCATGCATTGGCATTGAAAAAACGTCATCTACGTGGTCGTCATGACACGCTAACACCAGCTATCGCTGTCTTTTTGAATGAGCACATTGGCATTTTAAAGTGGTCACCAGAAACTGCTGCTCATGTTTTAGGGTTACCTTTCAAAACGATTTATAATTGGCTCAATGCTGGCCGACTCAAACTGTCATTAGCTGATTTACCTGACAAAGGTATTCGTCAAAAACGTCAGTCTGATGGCAGACGTCAAGTATTTGTTCACGGCCGTTCAATTGAATCAAGACCCAAAAGTGTTCAAGCACGGCAGGATTTTGGTCACTTTGAAGTTGATACGATGCAATCGGGTAAGAAACGTGGTGAAGTGCTTGTCACAATCACAGAAAGATTAAGCCGGCAACATATTGTGAGGCAAGTTAGTGGTCGCAATAGTCAGGCAGTGACACCAGTATTAATTCATTTTTTTCAAGGGATCGAGAATGCTAAGTCAATCACTGTTGATCGAGGACGAGAGTTTGCAAAATATGATGAAATCGAGCAAAAACTAGGCATTCCAGTTTACTTTGCACACCCATACTCACCAGAAGAACGTGGGAGTAATGAGATATTAAACCGATACGTTCGGCGATTCATACCAAAGGAGCGAAAAATTGAGACGGTTAGCGCCAAAGAATTAGATCAAATTAATCATTGGATTAATGCAAGACCAATGAAAACACTCAATTGGCAATCACCACGAAAGGTTTTTCAGCAGTTTGCAGTGTTCGGTTAATTCTTGCAATCTACCATAATCAAAATTACATTAATCTGTTTGTATATACATCGTGAATTGCTGTACAGTAAATAACTATTTTACACTATAGAATAGTTATTGTTTTATTTTCAATGCTTATTAAGTTTTGTTCACTTAATTTCCGAAATAATCTGCTTAAAGTTGCGGGCGATATGTTTAGTATTAGAGCGAGATCTTTCTTTGACGAGTCAAGTACAAAAGTTTCGCTGCCGTTTCTTTCAGATAGATTAGTCAAATAGTCCATTAACCTATGGGAAGAATTCATAAATTGTCCACTTATAAACGAACTTTCCATTTCTATTAAGCGATCACCATATGCATTTAACATCTTAATTGCTAGATCAGGATACATACATAAGAGATTTTGAAAATCCGTTTGTCTAATAATACAAATTTGTGATTTTTTTATGACTTTTGCAAAATACCGATGTTTATTTTTATTAAAAATTGAAGTGTCATAGTTGAACTGTCCGTCTGTTAATGTATACAAAACAAGCTCACGACCGTCCGAACTGACTGAAATGATATCCACTTGTCCAGAGTCCACAATAAATAATCCAGATAAGTCATCATCAGGTTGATATATATAGCTTCCTGATTCATATTGTTTTTTATGAGTCGATATTTTTACCAATTCAGTAATGATATTATCTGATAATGTTTGAAATACTGGAATTTTTTGTATACAAGAAAAATTGTTATGTGACATGTTTCACCCTTTATTGACCAAGGTCTTTTTTTTTTTTGTCAGTAATTATATAATATAGATATTGTAAATTGTATCACTAAAATGGAGGACAGTATGAAAGTAGTAGTTATAGGCTCAACACACGCAGGTACAGCAGCTATAAAGTCAATAATTAAGCATAACAAAGATGTTGAAGTTGAAGTATTTGATAGAAACGATAATGTTTCTTTTCTATCGTGTGGCATTGCACTAACTGTTCAGGGTGAGGTTAAAAATGTAAATGACTTATTTTATTCTTCACCTCATGAGCTACAAGAAATTGGTGCTGTTATTCACATGGAACACGAAGTAACTTCGGTTGATGCTAATAGCAAAAAGATTATGGTTAAAAATCTAAAAACGAGTGAAACATATTCTGTAGGTTATGATAAGTTAATTGCCACTACAGGTTCATGGCCAATCATCCCAAATATTCCTGGTATTGATGATTCACGTATTGTATTATCAAAAAATTATGAACATGCGAAGAAGTTAATCAAACTAGCCAATGATAAAAACACAAGAAGAGTTATTGTTGTTGGTGGAGGGTATATTGGAACAGAATTAGTGGAAGCATTTAACTCGAACGGCAAAGAGGTAACACTGATTGATAACCAACCCAGTATCTTAAATAAATATTTTGACGAAAAATTCACTAATAATGTTGAAGAACTATTCAAATCAAAAGGTGTCAGAATCAGAACAGGTGAATTTGTTAAAAGTTTTAAAGACACTGGTGAAGGATTAGCTGTAACAACAGATTCAAACCAATATCTAGCTGATTTAGTGATAATGTCGGTTGGATTTAAGCCTAATACTAGTTTATTTGATGGACAGCTACAAACAACCCCAAATGGCGCGTTAATTGTTGATGATTACATGAATACTAGTGACTCTAACATCATGGCTGCAGGTGATTCTGTGGCTGTTCATTATAATCCCACTGGAGATAATGCATATATTCCTTTAGCTACTAATGCAGTTAGGCAAGGAACACTTATTGGATATAATTTAATGGAGCCTAAAATAAAGTACATGGGAACCCAGTCAACCTCTGGTTTGAAATTGTACGACTTAAATATGGCATCTTCAGGTTTAACGGCTTTACATGCTAAAGAATTAGGAATTGATGCGGATTCTATAACAATGATCGATAATTTTCGACCAGAATTTATGTCTTCAACAGAACCTATTTTAATGAGTATTACTTGGGAATGCTCAACTGAAAGGATTTTAGGAATTCAGCTTCAGAGTAGATACGACATATCACAGTCTGCCAATGCAGCATCCATAGCTATACAAAAAAATATGACACTAACTGACTTATCCTTTGTGGATATGCTTTTTCAGCCTTGGTTTGATCGCCCATTCAATTATCTAAATCTTTTGGCACAGGCAGCTTTGGATCGCATCAATAATTAATTTATCAAAAGTTAATAACCTTACTAAAAAGGTGAAAAATATCTCTATCGAGTTATTTTTCGCCTTTTTAGTAGTAAATCTATATTATAAAGCAACATTGTTAAATATCTATTGCTCATATTTTAAAAGAATTTGTTTTCCTGACGCTGCTTTGTTATTATTTTATTTATTAGTTTATGTATCAAATTTAAGAAATGTGCTCGTATACTGAAAATCCGGACTGATTTATTTTTAGGGCATAATCCGAGATAATCAAGTATAGGAGTTTTTTTAGTATAAGAGCACCCTAATATTTTTACTTATTTAGAACTATTTCATAAACTTGATGGACGTCAAGTTTATATCTCCCAAAAGTTAATACACTTTAGTTGAACTAAAATTAAGGGAGAAATCATATGCAACATAATATTCTTAAATATAAAAATAAAATTATGAGTATCACTGGCTTACTCATTGCCTTAGGACTAATTTCACACTTTATTTTTGCCAATACAATAATTTTTAATAGTGCTTTTATTATAGCTTCGATATTAGGCGCTACCCCCATTTCTTTACAGGCTTATCAGGCTATGAAAGTAAAAGTAGTAAGTATTGATGTTTTAGTAACGATAGCGGTCATTGGTGCTCTCTTTATTCAAAATTATGAAGAATCAGCAATTGTTACTTTTTTATTTTTATTTGGATCATATTTAGAACAACGAACACTTAACCAAACACGATCAGCTATTAAAGAGTTGACGGAAATGGCTCCAGAAACTGCTTTTAAGCAATTGACAGGGGGACAATTTGCAGAAGTAGATATTGATGAAGTAGAAGAAGGGGATATTCTCCTAGTAAAGACTGGTACCAAGATTCCCGTAGATGGTAGGGTAACTACTGGAAAAGGATATGTAAATGAGGCTAATATCACAGGTGAATCTTTACCTTTAAAGAAAGAAAAAGACGATGAAGTATTTGCCGGTACTATTATGGACAATGGTACTATTCAAATAGTGACTGATAGAGTAGGGGAAGATTCTACATTTGGAAAAATTATTGAGTTGGTAGAAGAGGCACAAGATTCTAAATCAGAAGCAGAACGATTTATTGACCAGTTTTCTCGCTGGTATACACCTGCAGTACTTACAATTGGACTGTTAGTTTGGGTATTAACCAAAGATACAGAACTTGCGATTACTGTATTAGTACTTGGTTGCCCAGGAGCCTTGGTAATTGGTGTACCTGTTTCAAATGTTGCGGGGATAGGAAATGGCGCAAAAAATGGTATTTTATTTAAAGGTTCTGAAGTGATTAGTCATTTTGCCAATGCAGATACAGTGTTATTCGATAAAACAGGTACCTTAACTGAAGGAAAGCCTGAAGTGAGCGATATTATTCATTATGGAAATAATCAGGAGGAGGATTTATCTCTATTGCTTTCAGTTGAAAGTGAGTCTGATCATCCATTAGCTGTCGCTATTGTAAATAAATTAGCACAATATAAAGTAAGGCCTATAGAAAATACACAGGTTGTAAAAGGTGGGGGCGTAATTGCTCACGTAGATGGGCACGTTGTTTCAGTAGGAAATAAAACCTTAATGAAACAAGAAGGTATACCGCTATCAGATGATGTTCTTAAAAAATTGAATAAATTAGAAAGAACCGGTAATTCAATTGTATTAACGGCAGTTGATCATAAGTTAATCATGTTAATGGGTATCCGCGACAAAGTTCGACCAGGTGTTAAGCAGGACTTACAAAAATTAAAATCACTTGGTATTAAAAATCTCATTGTATTATCAGGTGATAACCAAGGTACAGTTAATTCAGTTAAAAAGGAATTAGGTTTAACCGAAGCCCATGGTGATATGCTACCAGAGGACAAGCAAGCATTTCTAAAAAGACGACAGGACTCAGGTGAAATAGTTGTTTTTATCGGTGACGGCGTTAATGACAGTCCCTCTCTGGCTACTGCAGAGGTAGGTATAGCTATGGGGAATGGAACAGATGTCGCAATTGAAAGTTCAGATATTGTTTTAATGAATTCTAACTTTAACCGCCTTCCTCATGCTTTAGGCCTAGCAAAAGGAACATATGCGAATATGCGACAAAATATTCTGATTGCTGTTGGCGTCGTGATAATACTATTGGTTAGTTTAATATTTAGTGAATGGATGTCTATGTCAATTGGGATGTTGGTTCATGAGGCCAGTATTTTAGTAGTTATTTTAAATGCAATGAGATTAAGAGGTTATCAATTAAGATAATTGATCTATATCAAGTATCTTAAAAAGAATGGCCTATATAATTTATTTAAAGGAGTGATAGATATGACTAAAGCAACATTAAAATTAGAAACATTAACTTGTCCATCATGTTTACAAAAAATCGAACGTGGTTTAAAACAGACTGCTGGTGTAAAAAAAGATTCTGTAAAAGTACTTTTCAATGCGAGTAAGGTAAAAGTGGATTTTGATGAAAATCAGGTCAATTTGAATACAATTGAAAAAGCAATTGAAGACTTAGGATACCCAGTAATTAGTTCAAAAGTAAAGGAAGGTGCATAAAATGACAACGGTAAATGAAAGGCAAGAAAAATTAGCTGCCGAACAAGCATATAAAGAACACATTCATCATACTAAGATTAATTCTGCAGCTGTTACAGATCATATACTTGCTAATATTCATACATTACATGTAAAATTGCATCAATATCATTGGTATGTAAAAGGCAAAAATTTCTATGCATTGCATAATGTTTTTGAAAATTTATATAACGAGAATGAGGCATGGTTTGATAAAATTGCAGAACGTTTACTAGCTTCAGGATTTAAGCCAGCATCAACAACTACTGAATTTCAAGAATTTACAACGATTTCTGAAGATTCTTCGGAAAAATATTACACTGCTGATGAGATGGTCCTACAGATAGTAGAAGATTTTAGATCTAATCGTGAATTTACTATTCGTGCAATTCGCTTAGCACAAGAAGAAGGAAATGATGCTTTAGAAGATTCACTAATTAGTTATAAAGCTTATTTAGACGTAAATATTTGGAAACTTCAATCATTTATTAATAAGGATGCCTTAGAAGACGATGACTATATAGATAACGATTAATTAGGAGGAAAACGGTATGGCATACCATAATCATCATAGTCATGTAGATTGTATACGTTTAGTGCCGATTTTCAATCATCTCAATGATGAACAAATGCATCTAATTGCTCAATCAGCGAATGAAGTACAATACGTAAAGAACGAGCTATTATTTAGGTTTGGTGATAAAGATGACACATTATATATCATAAACAATGGACGTGTACGTATTTATAGCCTAAGTGAGTCTGGTCGTGAGCAAACCATACGTATCCTACATCCGGGTGATTTTATGGGGGAAGTTGCTGTTTTACAGACTGAAGGTTATCATTCGAATTATGCTGAAGCAATATCGGAAACAAGTATTTGTAGGATTCATAAAAAGGATTTAGATCAATATTTAGATCTCTATCCAGAAATCATGCGACGAATATTATCGGATATTACAAAACGGCTACAGTTATCAGAAAAACAAACTGTGCAAGTCAGTATTGAACCTGTTGAAGCTCGAATTATTGATTTTCTATCAGAAAATGTTGAAGATGAAAAAAACCATACTTATGTGACTTTACCCATGTCAAAAAAAGATTTGGCTACTTACCTGGGGACAACTCCAGAGACAATAAGCCGTAAGTTCTCATCATTGGAAGAGAGAGGTCTAATTAAACGGCATACCCAAAAATGTGTTGAGATATTTGATTTAGATGAATTATTATTTGTATCAAGTTAAGTCGACTTATACTTAAAAATAAGGATATTGATTTGAATGCATACCAAACATTAATTGAAGTCCAAGCAGCCATTGGTTGATATATCAATTTTTATAATCGCAATCGCATCTCAATTATCACTAAGTAACTGAATAAAACTTACTAACATTAAAGGTGAAGATTAATCTCGACGGAGATAGTCTTCACCTATTTTTGATTTATTCTAAAATAGGTTGTGAAGCATAGGTCGCGGATTTTTTTGGCACTGGATGTCGTGAATAAAAGTGGCCGTTTCACTGGCGTTACCACACAATTTGTTCTTAGTAAGTTAGACGCTAGACGTCGAGTATAGAAAATTAGATGGTGATGGCTGCCAGTGACT